>DAEH01000065.1:0-929 GCA_002497685.1 Euryarchaeota archaeon UBA169 | reverse complement strand
CTACACAAAAGATTAATTTACATAGATGCTGATGAAAGAGCTATGAGGCAATTGATGAGAATTCAAATACCTGATGGCGTTAAAATTTCAATTCAGATTCAAACTTAAATATAAGAAGAAGCAATCATACAAAACATTGTTGCTGATGAATATATTGGTAACCATGAATAACGTGCAACCTCTATTATTGAATTAGCTGCAGCACTAATTTTATCTTGCTTACCTTGACCCATGATCTCGACTCCATCGACATAAACGGTTCCCATTGCAGATTCTGCATCTGAAATATCTTCTATTGCTTCATCCAGAACTTGATTTGCTAAAGATAAAAGACCTTCTGAATCTGATAGTGGGTTAAACCCTCCTGGCTTAATATTTACAAAATGATTATCTGTCGTGGATATTAGTAAATTATCAACTTTTCCTTTAAGCTTTTCCTGTAAATCATCATTCATTCCTGGAGCTAAACCATTAGCATCCCAAAGTAAAATACCGGTTAATTCTTTCTTATCTTTGATTCTATTCTCAAAAACTGCAGCCCTTACTCCACCGGGACCAATACCTCTCTCAAGATTCTCACCCGGAATCTTAGAAAAACCAGCTCTTAATTTATTAAAGTCTAATTTACGACTTTCCGATATTGCTTCTGCTGCACGCTTTTCAAGCTGTGACCCTTCTTTCGAACCTGCTGCTAAAGGAGGTCTACCCCAGCCCTCTTGGTTATGTAAATCTATAACTATTCTTTCACCTTTAGTATCTAAAGATGAACTCTCAAGACGAGCAGATAATTCGGGTAGAATATCGTCACTATCGCCAGGGCTTGCGAAAATAAGACTTCCCTCTCCGAAATTAAGAACATGAGCTGAAGGCGTTATTCCTTTACTGACTAATGCTCTTGACTTATCTGAATAAATTGCATCTTTAGATGC
>DAEH01000024.1:11108-11292 GCA_002497685.1 Euryarchaeota archaeon UBA169 | reverse complement strand
TGGTGGAGGTAATTCAGGAGATGATGGAGGATCTGGAATGATAATGATTGGTGGAGTTATTTTCGCATTACTTGTTGGTAGTGCTGGTGCCTTTTACTTCTTAAGAAAACCTGGGAGTGCGGATGAAGCGTTGGATCCTTTTGGAACTGATAGTTCAGTTCCTGAGCAACCGCCTGCAATGGCA
>DAEH01000024.1:6782-10715 GCA_002497685.1 Euryarchaeota archaeon UBA169 | reverse complement strand
GCCTGCAATGGCACCACCAGTACCAGAACAACCTCCGGCAGCTGCACCACCTGTGCCAGAACCTACCTTGTTAACAATAGCCGTTCCAGCTGGCGCACAACCCGGTCAACAAATACAAATTAAGGCTCCAGATGGCAGAGTTGTCTCTGTAACTATTCCTGCAGGATTGCAAGAAGGGTCTCAGTTTCAAGTAAAAATATAGGTTTAGCGGCATTATAGCCGTTTTTCTTATATAGACCATTTTAGGTGATGACGAACCCTGACCAGTACTTACTGTAACCAGGAGCCGCTTATGCGGTTGCAACAACTTCGGCGAAGTCCGGATTTAATGATGGAATTTTTCCGTTGTTGCAGACATATTATGGAGATGATAATAACCTGATTAGGCTATCATCTGACATTCGAAATCGAAAGCGAAACTAGTGCAGTCAATCCGACAATTCTAGAAAAATTTTATACTCATAGTGTGCTTTGAAAGGAAAAACTTCGGTTGATCCTGCCGAAGGCTACTGCTATTGGAGTTCGATTAAGCCATGCGAGTCTAAGGGGTACTTGTACCCCTGGCATAATGCTCAGTAACACGTGGATAATCTACCCTTAGGTGGGGCATAAACCCGGGAAACTGGGGCTAATTCCCCATAGATACAGAAGGCTGGAATGCCTCTGTATTCAAAGCTCCGGCGCCTAAGGATGAGTCTGCGACCTATCAGGTAGTAGTCAGGGTCACGACCTGACTAGCCAACGACGGGTACGGGGTGTGAGAGCACTTGCCCGGAGATGGTTTCTGAGACACGAAACCAGGCCCTACGGGGCGCAGCAGGCGCGAAAACTTCGCAATGCGGGAAACCGTGACGAGGGAACTCCAAGTGTCTATGCAATGCATAGACTGTTTTTCAGCCTAAATAGCTGTTAGAGTAAGGGGTGGGTAAGACCGGTGCCAGCCGCCGCGGTAAC
The DNA here is from genome assembly GCA_002497685.1 of Euryarchaeota archaeon UBA169. GTDB lineage: Archaea > Thermoplasmatota > Poseidoniia > MGIII > CG-Epi1 > CG-Epi1. The sequence goes on along the minus strand of DAEH01000024.1, from coordinate 9,761 downwards.
ACCGGCACCCCGAGTGGTAGCCACTATTATTGGGCCTAAAGCGTTCGTAGCCGGTTTAGTAAATTCTTGGGTAAATCGTACAGCTTAACTGTGCGGATTCCGGGGACACTACTAGACTTGAGACCGGGAGAGATTAGAGGTACTTGCAGGGGAGCGGTGAAATGTTGTAATCCTGCAGGGACCACCAGTGGCGAAGGCGTCTAATCATAACGGCTCTGACGGTGAGGAACGAAACCCTGGGGCGCAAACGGGATTAGATACCCCGGTAGTCCAGGGCGTAAACGCTGCTGACTTGGTGTTGGAGATCCTACGAGGGTGTCCAGTGCTGGCGCGAAGGTATTAAGTCAGCCGCCTGGGGAGTACGGTCGCAAGACTGAAACTTAAAGGAATTGGCGGGGGAGCACTGCAACGTGTGGAGCGTGCGGTTTAATTGGATTCAACGCCGGAAAACTCACCGGGGGCGACGGTTACATGAAGGCCAAGCTGATGACTTTGCCTGATTTTCCGAGAGGTGGTGCATGGCCGCCGTCAGTTCGTACCGTAAGGCGTTCTGTTAAGTCAGATAACGAACGAGACCTCCGTCACCATTTGCTATCCTCTTCTCCGGAAGGGGAGCACTATGGTGGTACCGCCACTGTTAAAGTGGAGGAAGGAGGGGGCAACGGTAGGTCAGTATGCCCCGAATCTCCCGGGCTACACGCGCGCTACAAAGGGCAGGACAATGGGCTTCGACACCGAAAGGTGAAGGCAATCCTGAAACCTGCTCGTAATTCGGATTGAGGGCTGCAATTCGCCCTCATGAAGCTGGAATACGTAGTAATCGCGGGTCAACATCCCGCGGTGAATATGCCCCTGCTCCTTGCACACACCGCCCGTCAAACCACCTTAGTTGGGTCTGGACGAGGGTTTGTCTTATGACACGCTCGAATCTGGGTTCAGCGAGGAGGGTTAAGTCGTAACAAGGTATCCGTAGGGGAACCTGCGGATGGATCACCTCCTAAGAAATAAGGGTTGGCTGCCTAGCGCTAAATTGATTTCGAATGTCTACTCCATACTTTTTTTAGTCTATTCCATTGTATAATTGTGTTGTACTTCCGTGAAGGCTGGAATTATTTATTAGAATTATATTTTTGGATTCTTATTGGAGCCATCTTGTTAGTTTCAATAACAATTCTTCTAGCGAGACCACCACCAAAAACTAATACTAAACAATACGATAATTTAGAAGGATTTGTAGGTGAAACTCCTGGAAACAATTCAGTAAATAATAATTCAAATAAATCCAATATAGAAGAAAATGCAGAAGAACCTGAAGAAGAACTCCCTCCAGAAGTAATAGAAAAGATTGAGAGGAGAAGATGGGCTTTGGGTTTTGTCATGTTTGGTTCAGCATTTGCAATGGTAGGTTCAATAATTTTATTCTTGCTCGATTATGAATTTACAACTTTCTTAGGTTCTTGCATGATTTATGTAGGAATTATAGCCTTATGCAAAGGAGCTAGTTTTGAGTTGCAAAAAGATAATAAATATACTAAGTTATCGTCAACTGGTTTCTATCTATTTATTTTCTTTATAAATTTTATTTTACTTACTGACTTGTTAGATGTTATTGGAAACTACGCATGGGCAGTTATGGGATTTAACCGAAAGATTGGAGATTTAATCCTAATATATTTACTGCCTTATTTGATATGGAAATTAGTCCCAACATTTGGTGTTAGTGAAGATTTAGATAATAATTCTAAAGAGTTTGATTTCGGGTGGTTGGCCATTAATTTGCAGACTGCAGTTTTCTTTTCGATTTTTAATTATATTATTCTAGTTGTTACTTCATTAGAATATATATTTTGGCCAGTTCTAAATCAATACGCAGGACCTGGTTTTCAAATGAGCTTATATCTGATTATAATTTCCATTGGTCTAAATTCATGGAAGTCAACGTTTGTCGAACTAAATGAACCTTTAACAGAAGTCTTAAAAAAACGTAATGAAGAAGAAGGAAAAGCTATAAGGGATTTTACAGAAGAAAATGAGGATGAATACTTTAAAGATGAATACTACGATGCTGAAAAAGGTGGAAATGAATGAAGATTATTAAACCCTTTTTACTGTTCTTACTGGTGCTAATCATAATACCTGTTGATGGTCTTTTTGGAGATTATAGATACGAAACTTGCACAGATAAAGATGATGCTTTCAGCAATTCTGGGGATGAAACTTGGAATAGTTTTCCAATTAGCTCATACAGAGAGTATTATCACATATGTAAAATTGGATATGTTGAAGGCTATGTTTCCATTGGTTGGGGTATTAATGCACCTCAAGGTCTAACGTTTTCCGTTTCAGTTTTAAATAATGAGAATATGAATAAATTCACCAACGGACAAGCATATGGTCATAGTAATGCTGATCTTGCTGAATTAGCTTTGGACATGGATATAGTTCCATCTGATGGTTCTGGATCTACTAGAATTTTGAAATATACTGATGCTGAACTTATTGGAGATAATTATTATCTAGTAATAAATTTACAATATAGAAACGACTATGTTCCAGATGAAGTTACAGAAAAAAGTAGAACTGAAAGGTTCAGCCTTTGGTATGGAGATGTAACTACAGAGAACAGCGATTTATTTACAAGATTCTTCTATTCTGTCGATGTTGATTATAAAGAAGGAGAACAGGAAAGTCAATAAATTGTCATGCAATATCATAAAAAGGTCTTCTACTACAACCTATTGTGACCTCAGAATCTCTTGAGAAATATGAATTCAAGCAATCCCTTGAGAGAATCAAGAATTATAAGGGCCATGCTACAGAATTGGTAAGTCTCTATATCCCTCCTGAAAGAAAAATATATGATGTTCAATCATATCTGAGAAATGAATCTTCACAGTCTGCTAATATTAAGTCTAAATCTACAAGGAAAAATGTTAGTGCTGCAATCGAATCAATAACATCAAGATTAAAGCTATTCAA
>DAEH01000024.1:5534-6390 GCA_002497685.1 Euryarchaeota archaeon UBA169 | reverse complement strand
AATCAAACAACAATGGTACAGGAAGTAATTGTACCTCCTGAACAATTACCTACATTTATGTATAGGTGCGACTCAAGTTTCTTTTTAGAACCGCTCGAGGGTTTGGGAGAAGTTAAAGTCCAATTTGGATTGATTGTAATTGATCGTTCCGAGGCGGCTCTTGGAATGCTAAGAGGAGCAAATATCAAAACTCTCAAACATATGTACTCTCAAGTTCCATCTAAACACGGGAAAGGAGGTCAATCCAAACAACGATTCGAACGCCTTATTGAAGAGGCTGCACATGAATGGTACAAAAAGGTAGCCCACTCAGCTACTGAATGTTTTCTTGGAAATGACATTGAAGGATTGTTGATTGGGGGTCCTGGAGCCACAAAAGATTATTTCATAAAAAGAGAATATCTGAATCATGAATTACAAAAGATAATAGTAGATTCATTTGATACTGGATATACTGATGAAACGGGCCTAAGAGAAATTGTGACAAGAGGTGCAAATCGTTTATCGGAAGTTCAACTTGTTAAAGAAAAGAATATTATGAGTGGATTCATGAAAGAAGTATTATCCACTAAAGGTAATTTGGCCACTTATGGATATAAACAAATTGAAATGGCATTAGAAATGGGTGCTGTAGATCATTTGCTAATATCTGAAGGTTTTGAAAAAATGCCGAATATAGAAAAAGGTACTGTGAAGAGACTTGGAGATATTGCTCAAAAAAGTAAGGCTACAGTAACTATTATATCAACTGATAGTGAGGAAGGAATATCCTTGCAGAAAGCCTTTGGCGGATTAGCTGCAATGTTGAGATACCCAATAAGTTAAACATGTTACATACTCGAAAATGTGGAGAAAT
>DAEH01000024.1:0-5136 GCA_002497685.1 Euryarchaeota archaeon UBA169 | reverse complement strand
GGAATAGCCTTCCTACAACTAAGAGATATTACTGGTGTAATTCAGTTAACTCTTCTAAAAAAGAAATTAGGAGATAATTTCAAGGAATGGGCAAGCATAAACCGAGAATCTGTTGTGCAGGTCACTGGTATTGTTAAGGAAAACAAAGAAGCCCCGGGCGGTGTTGAAATGCTCCCTGAAGATTTGCAAATTTTGAACGAGGCCGAAACACCCCTTCCATTAGGAGTTATCGACAAGATCGAAAGTGAAATCGAAACTAGGCTTAATGCTAGATATCTTGATTTAAGGAAAAAAGAAATTGCAGCGAATTTCCAAATTAGAGCTGCAGTATCTGGGGCAGTACATGAACATCTAAGGAAAGAAAAATTTCTAGAAGTTCAAACACCTAAAATTATAGCCTCCGCAACAGAAGGCGGAACTTCATTATTTGAAATGAAATATTTTGATAAGACCGCTTACTTAGCTCAATCACCTCAGCTTTACAAACAAATGCTGATGAGTGGAGGATTGGAAAGAGTCTACGAAGTTGGACCTGCATTTAGAGCTGAAGAACATAATACTCCAAGACATTTGAATGAATTTATTTCAATAGATATTGAAATGTCTTTTGCAGACGACGATGCAGTTATGGGCGTAATGGAGAGATTGGTCGATAGTGCAGCCAAAGCTGTAGCAAATGAGACAGAGGCTCTTGAAACGCTTGGAATGCAACCAATTGAGCTTGAACTGCCATTACCAAGGATAACATACGATGAAGCAGTAGAAATGTCAAACGGTAAAGTTGAATGGGGTGAAGATTTATCAATGGAAGCAACAAGAGAGATAGCTCAGCAAATGAATGGATTTTATTTCATTACAAAATGGCCATTATCTCTGAAACCTTTCTACATACTACCAGATGATGATCCAAAATATAGTAGAGGATTTGATTTTATGTTTAACGAAGTTGAAATGACTTCAGGTGGCCAAAGAGTTCATGACGTAAATATGCTTCGTGAAAGATTAAAGGAGCAAGGTCTTGATCCTGAAGGATTTAATCATTACTTAGATCCATTTAGATATGGAATGCCACCGCACGCAGGTTGGGGTTTAGGATTAGATAGGCTAGCAATGACTTTTGCTGGAGCCAAAAATGTAAGAGAATGTGTTTTATTTCCTAGAGATAGAACTAGAATGACTCCTTAGAGACACGTAATCAAAAGTGGTGGGTCCGCCCGGATTCGAACCGGGGATCTCCGCCATGTCAAGGCGACGTCATAACCAACTAGACCACGGACCCTATTATTTCGGACTTTATGCCTCTTTAAATAACTTCCAATTTATTTCCAAGGCCAATTGACTCAGAAATAGATTCAAAACGTTCTTTATAATTTTCAGGAGTGCTATCCAATAATAATTGCATTTGTTTGCTTAGAGTTTCCCCTAATGATTTTTCTTCCTTACCATATTTCCAAGCTCGACTTGATGTAGAGTTCAGACAATTAAGCACTGCCCAACTTACAGATTTTGTAATGTTATTGTTAGAATTAAAATCATCAATGTATTTTATAGCTTTATTCTTCTCACCAATTTTAACCATTTTGATTACCTTATCTAACATCTTTAAACTTTCACCTAAACTGGAAAAACGAGGATAATCGCTAGTCAAACTTTCCTTGATAATTTGATCATATAATTTCCTTAGTATTTCTAATGAATTATTACCATTGTAACTATTTGCTGAATTATTAGATATTTTATTAGCCAAAGCACTGCCATAATCTTCCCAAAGTTTTTCAGTAAAATAAGCTAAAGTTCCTTGTTCTAATATTAACGAATCTGGAAATTCAGCTAGTAAATCTTCAACAATAGCTTCATCAATTTTACTTACACAAAGTTTGGAAACCAATGCCCCTTTATCCAGTATTTCATTAGCAACGACAAAATGCTGTCCTGGAATAGATTCCCCATTAATTATTGAATCTTTTTGGAAAGCTATTGCATTTTCAAGGAATTTAGAATCGGTTATCATACCCTTTTGATATTCTTTAATGATCTCTGAATCTATCTCGCTAACTAATGGAGACAAAAAAGTAAGTAAATCAATCTCAAAATCTGAATCTGGATCTACAGAGATTTGATCTTTCAGAAAATGACTGTAGCTATTTTCTTTAGACTTCCTCATCTTTCGGTTGGAAATATTGGCTTCATTTTTTAGAGATTTACACTTTATCTTCAAACAATTGGAATTTAGCTGTTTGTCGCCAATTTTCAAACGTGATGTTACTTCATCCCATAGTTCTTTTGGATATTTAGGCACATCACCTGTGCAGACCAATCCTTTTTCTAAAGAATATATAAAAAGTTTATATTTCTTAACATAATCTAAATGTGCGAAACGGGACCAAAGCCTATGATGATGATTTTGTATACCAATTAACTTTTCTTTTGATACACCATAACCTCGCATAACGTAATTAACCTCACCGTGAGGGAAACGAGCTACAGCCATAACTGGGGCGCCAGAATCTAAAATACTCAAGGATGCGGCGTAAGCCTTGGAAAGAGGATCTTTTGGTTTCTTACCAAAAATACTTGAGATAAAAGAGGGAGGATTCTTGTATTGCTCTTTTGCAATAAGCATGTCTTCATGAACTTTATCATATATTTTACCCCCAATATCATTCTTGTTTGTCTTTGGAAGAAGAAGACGCGGATTCTCAAGAACTTCTTCCATTCTTTCTAGTAGTTTTTTCTGTTCAAACTTGCCTGCAGTCTTAGTTCCTCGGAGTCTTGCTTTTCTCTTCTTCATATTAAAGCCTCAACTTATTCCTCAATCTATCAAAAAAGTTTTTGTTAAATCTTATTAGGGATGCAGGACTCTTAGAAGCTTTAAATTCGATTTTATCTTTACCATTTATGATAATCTCTTCTTTACCATCTATTACCATAACTGCTTCTGGATGTCCCGTTATTTTTGCAGTAATGTCGTAATTTGCAGGCAAGATAAGTGGCCTCGAACCTAATTTATATGCTGCAATTGGGACTATAATGTTCGACTTCATTGTAGGATATATTATTGGAGCTCCGACCGACATTGAATAACTTGTCGAACCTGTTGGCGTAGCAATAATCACACCATCGCCTCTAAAACTATCAATTAATTTTCCATTAGTAGATATCTCAAACCCCTGAATTTTAGCGACCCTTGAAGTATGCAATACTATCTCATTAACTGCAGTTCCGACATTCAAATCATTTAGATAAGTATCTATTCGATGAAGTTTCTCCTCAAAATATCTCAGTGAAGATATATTGTCAATAGCTGTAAGAATATCATCATCAGGTTCCAGTTCATTAAGAAACCCTACACCTCCAAAATTAATTCCCAAAATAGGTTTGTTAATTTGTGACAAAATATGTAATATCGTCCCATCACCTCCGAGTGAAATAATTACATCTCCGGTCAAATCTTTTATTTCAACTCCCCTTAAACCTAGAAATTTAGCTGAAGCTACATCTAGCTCAAAATCATCCACAAACCCAATGACCTTCTTCAATATCTCTCTAATATTTTCTTGCTTGGTATTAGCTACAATGGAGAATTTCACGACCTCTTATCGAATAGTTATTATTAAGGTAGCCTTCATGCACATGTAATGAGATTAGGTGCACATGTTAGTGTTGCTGGAGGCTTGCATAATGCAATTCCTGCAGCTTTAGAAATAGGGGCAGATACATTTCAAATGTTCAGTAAAAATCAACGCCAATGGATTGCCAAGCCACTTACCGATGAAGAAATTAACGCCTTTAAAGAACCATTATCCAAAACTGAATTAGGGCCTTTAATGATACATGATTCATACTTGATAAACATGGGATCACCTGATGAAGCAAAAGGAAAGAGGGCTCAAAATGCATTTTTAGAAGAATATCATAGATGTGAAGCACTCGGTGTAGCTTATCTAAATTTTCACCCCGGATCGCATACACATCCCAAAAAGGCAATGAGAGATGACAAAAATATTCGATACGAGTCTCTTGAACGTATTGCTGCGCACATGAACACAACATTAGAAGAAACTAAAGGATACAAATCTAAATTAGTTATTGAAAATGCAGCAGGCCAAGGTACAAATGTGGGTATCAAATTTGAAGAGATTCAGCACATAATGGACCATATTGATGATAAAAAAAGAGTTGGAGTCTGTATAGATACACAACATGCTTGGGCCTCAGGTTATGATTGGAGAAACGATTTCGATAACATTTGGGATAATTTTAGCGATACCGTAGGTATGGAGTACTTAGTGGCCTTACATCTTAACGATTCAAAAAGCGATGTTGGATCCCGAGTAGATAGGCATGATAACATTGGCATGGGTAAAATTGGAAGAGACGCTTTCCAAAGATTCATGCAAGAGGAAAGATTAGAGCATTTAGCAGGATATTTAGAAACTCCAGGCGGGCCTGAATTGTGGAAACCTGAAATTACTGCATTAAGAAAATTAGCTGAAAAATGAACCCATTTGAGACTATCAAACTAAATGTTAAAGAAAATTTAAGACTAAAAATACCTAAGAAATGGAAAAAAATAGGCGATATTGCAATTGTAGATTTTTCTGAATTGAATAGAGTGGAAAGACTTGAGGTCGCTCCAATATATGCCAAATATCTTAAAGTAAAAACTGTTTTGCAAAAAAATAAAATTAATGGAGAATTGAGAAAACCTGATAATACTGAGATACTATTTGGAGAAGATACTGAAACTGAAATAACTGAATACGGAGTAAAATACAGAATGGATCTGTCTAAAACTATGTGGTCTCCAGGAAATACTGGGTGGAGATCTATACTAGATGGTCCTGGAAATGTTAGTGATTTTTACGATTTTAATAGCCCAAAAGTAATCATCGATTATTTCGCAGGCATAGGCTATTTCACTATTCAATTAGCAAAAAGCTATCCAGATACAAAAGTCTTTTCAATAGATAAAAATCCAGACTCAGTAAAATATTTAAAACAAAACTTAGAATTAAATAATATTAATAACGTAGAAGTGTTAAACGATGATTGTAGAAATATAAACCAAAAAGCTGACGTTATCCATCTAGGATACATCAGTAATACTTTAGACTTTTTAGAGCATGCCCATTC
>DAEH01000023.1 GCA_002497685.1 Euryarchaeota archaeon UBA169 | reverse complement strand
GCTTGGAAACCATCATAGGTATAATATCCATAATATGCTATTTTCATCTGAATTTCAGCTTCAACAGGTAGACCTAGATCTAATACTGGAGTAGAAACATACGTATCGGAAGGTGTTGGATTCGAATTTCTGTAACCACTGTCCATTGATTTGCTTCCACTTGTGGAAGAAATGTCACGAACTGCCCAATCACTAGTTCCGAATTTAATTTTTCCGGTACTCCATCCCTTATCTGCACCTTCGAAATCATCAGCGAAGATAACATACTTTACTTCTCTAAATACAACTTCACGTTGATTTGTTTTATCTTCATCGTTCGTATTACCTGGAACAACAATAGAGACCCCTACCTTATCTCCTACAGACAGTCCTTTCTTACTAGGAACGAACTTATCAATATCAAAGAAACTTACAGTTGCTGAATCTTTAAAGTCAAGTGAATCTATAACTTTAGTCTCGGATCCAAAAGTTTGATCGGCTTCCAATACTGAAATAGAAACATCATCTACTCTGAAGAAAGAGTTGTAATATGATTGTAAATAAGTATTGAATCCAACAACCCATCGTAGACGAACATCTTCATATCCTGTGTATTCATCTAATGTTGCTGTAGTTTCTTTCCAATTTTCGGTATTAGAGTATGATGAATATCTGTGGTCTGTATCATAATAGGTCCAAGCATCTTTTGTAATATCTAACGGATTTCCATATGTTGCATATGTAGTTCCGTAGTACTTATTGCCTGATAACTTCTCATTACCTATATGATCCCAATTATTTCCACCATCTGTTGAAACTTCTAAGTAAGCGCCTTCATACATATAGTAGAAATTCCACGATGTTTTGAAAGTCATACTTAGTCCTACTGCATCACTTAAGTCCATTGCAGGCGTACTTAATGCCGCTAGGTAAGCTGGCGCAGGTCCAATAGTTTTTGTTGGAGTTGGTTGATAAGCAGTTGATGGGAAGTAGTATACTGCATCATCATTATTGCTGAATGAAGAATAACTATATGCATAGTTACTAGACACATAAATATCTCCTGAATCAGTTACCGCTGTGGAACCTTTGTAGTATCCTCCATTGAAGTAACCCCATAGTGTTGATATTGTACTCAATGAAGAAGTAGGCATTCTTTTCATACCACCATAATAAGATGAATAATAATATCCATGAGTGTATACTTTATCGTCGTGAGCCTCGATACTAATTCCATATCTTGCTCCTGTGTAAACTTGAGTATAACAACTTGCGACTGCACAGTAGTCGCCTGATGAATCTCTGTCATATCCTCTTATTCGGCCTGAGGATTCTCTGTATACAATATAAATATCTCCTGTATTTTCATCTACATCCATATCTTGTGAATAATATGAACCTGAGACTCCATTACCGTAACTTAACGACATTCCGTTAGATGCTAAATTTGTAGATGAAAGACCTACAACTTTACGGTATGAACTACTATATTGAGTTTGTAATACGAATAATTCATCTGCATCTTCATAGATAGATATGGCTGTACCGTATCTTGGTGCACTGCTGCAAGTTCCTGACATTGCCAAGGTAGTTCTATCCCATTTACATACTTTTGTGACATATGAATAAGTACTAGATGATCTTGCCAAGGTGTAATAATAATCATCATCTGAGGTTATATCCAATACATTTCTTAAATTAGTTAGATCTGGACCAAGTAAGGTTGTAACTGTTTGATCAGAACCATCAATTTTCTTAATTGAGTTTGACATTTTATCTGCTACAAGTATATCTGTTCCATCATAATGAATTCTTTGCTGATCGCTGAATAATCCACCTGAAGTTGTAGATTTACGGCCTGAAGACCAGGAACCATCTGAACTTCCATCATCTCCGTAGTTGTAATTTCCTGTACCGTCATTTAATGCTTGAGTCCATTTATTTAGACCACCATTAGTTGAAGCTGAGGTCCAACCTTCTGCGTCATTTCTATCATCAAAATCATAATCTGTAACTGTTTCTTTAACTGAAAAGATACTAGCTGTGACATCTATGTTTGTTTCTGGAACTGCTGTACAAGAGCCTGTTTCGCTACCATCTGCAGCTCCACAATTTACTCCGTTGTTTGTTACAGTTGCACCCAAGATATTCTCTTCAGCTAATGACATTGGCTCTGGAATCGAAGTTGAGTCTAAGACCAAATCATTTCTTTTAGGTGGAGGCGCTACGAATTCAACTGCAGTTTCAGCAGGAATGTTGCCTGGCGTTGATCTGTATTTGTATTCTATACCATATTGTGCACCATTAACATTACCTTGAATACCTGAAGTCAAATATTCATTATCATAATAAGAACCACCCATTGCGTCCTTATATTGTATTACGACATTGTTACTGCCTTCATGTAAAATAATTTGCCAAGTGATTGTGTTAGTTGACCAGGCATTACCACTATTACAATAGTATGTACCTTGTCTAGCACCGTAGTAAACTTGATCTTCCATCTGTACAATTAATTTTCTAGATCCTGCAGCTCCTATTGTTTCATAGTAAACTCCTGAATCTGCATTTTGAGTTGTACAGAAACCACCATCAAACCAACCTCCAATTATTGAATTAGGCTGAAGTTGTGTTGACGGTATAGAGTATGGAGTCCATCTGCTAGGACTGCCTCCTCCGAATGTAATATATCCGTTATCTCCTCCGTTGTAAAATTTATCAAACGAATTTTCATAAAATTCAAAATCGAAACCGATGTTGAACGGCCCTTGTGAACCGTCAGAAGAAAAACCAAGCAGTTTTGTTCCACTGCTAGTAATATCTGTCCAATCATATGTTGGACCATCTAATTCCGCTGAATCTTTAAAAGTATAACCGTAGCTATCGCTTCCGGTTCTTGCCGATGCTTCTGGTGCAAACAGTACGAATGTACTGGTGACCATCGTCACGACGACTACAATTGCCATTAGCTTTGCAGCCCAATCTTTCTTCTCTATTTTATAGGTTTCTTGCATATGTAACACACCTTGGTTGAGTCCTTTTATCAACAGGTTTTAGCCAGTTGAAGGATTACATACATGGCGCCAATATATTATAAAGGTTGGCATTTATTTTTTTAAAAGTAAAAACGAGAAGCTATTTTAAGGGTAAAATTGTATTCGATTTATGCTTATCGGTGTCTTAGCCCTTCAAGGTGCAGTTTCAGAACATTGCCGAGCTCTGACTTCATTAAATATTAATAATGTCAAAATAAGAAATTTGGAACAGATAAAACAAATTGATGGATTAATTATACCTGGAGGCGAATCCACAACGCTACGAAAATTAATTGTAAATGCCAATCTTTGGGAATTCATAATGAAAAGTAACATGCCACTCATGGGAACTTGTGCAGGTGCTATTTTGTTAGGTAAAAATAAGGATGAAACCTTTGGGAAAATGGATTTTAGCATTGATAGAAACTATTATGGAAGACAGATTAACTCTTTTGAAGAAATGCTAGAAATAAAAGATTACTCTAATTTTAGAGGCGTATTCATTAGGGCTCCAGCCATAACTGATGGAGGCAATACAACACCAATTGCTTTTTGTAAAAAACAAATTGTAGGTTGTACTGACGGTAAAAATATGGCACTTACATTTCATCCTGAATTAACTAATGATAATTATTTTCACAAATTATGGTTAGAAGGTATGAAATGAAGGATCCAAAAGGTAGAACTGTTATTGGATTTGAAAAACATGTATTTGTCTGTGAAAATAAAAGACCTAAAGACCATCCTAGGCATTGCTGCTCTAAAAAATCAAAGTATGATCTTAAAATGTTATTCAAAAAAGAATTGGAGAAAAAAAATAATGTTAACGTTAGAATTAATTCTGCAGGATGCCTAGATTTTTGCGAACAGGGACCTACTGTAGTAATCTACCCTGAATGTGTTTGGTATTCTATCAAAAACCCCGAAAAAGATATACCTGACATTGTAAACGAGCATTTAATCTCCGGAAATATTGTCAAAAGATGTCTTATTAAGTTATAATGGTGCGGGGGGAGGGATTCGAACCCACGTACCACTAAGGATCGGATTTTGAGCCCGACGCAATTGGCCAGACTATGCGACCCCCGCACATGTTTTCCACCAACATAGCTCTATTTTAGGTACGCGGTATTCAAAGGCAATGAGTATGCTGAAACAATGGGATAAGGCAATTGAAGAATTAGCTAAAAATGACGATATCATGTCTAATATAATAAGTCAATACCCTAAAGAAAGAATGATTATGAAAAATAATACATTACATACTTTGATAAGGTCTATAGTAGGTCAACAAATTTCTGTAAAAGCCGCAGATGCAATTTGGAATAGATTGGATGAAGCCTGTAAATTTGAAATTAGTGAAAAAAATATTTTGGATTTAAGTAAAATTGAGCTTAGAGAACTTGGGCTTTCAAATACAAAAGCTGATTATATTTTTAATGTAGTAAATGCAAATATAAATAAAATAAATTGGGACATACTGGAAGATAACGAAATAATAGATAAATTATGTGAAATAAAAGGAATTGGGCCATGGACTGCTGAAATGTTCTTAATTTTCCGTTTAGGCAGGCCAAATGTTTTACCATTAGGAGATATTGGACTGATAAATGCAATAAACTTACATTATAATAATAAAAAAAAACTGTCTAAACCTGAATTAGGTAAATTTAAAGACAAATGGAGTCCATGGTGCTCAGTAGCAACATGGTACATGTGGAGAAGTCTTGATCCTATCCCTGTAGAATATTAAGAATTTATTTAAATCTTTCTTGTGATTGCCATACTGAGCCAGCTAAATGACGAATTAATCTTGCTGCTAATGCTGAAGTATTCCCATTATCGTGGGGAGGGCAAACTTCTACACAATCAAACCCTACGATTCTATCTGCGAAAAAATTAAACGTTTGAATTACTTCATACGGAGTCATCCCTAATGGCTCAGGAGTGCCTACTCCTGGGGCGAAAGCAGGATCAATAGCATCCATGTCTAAACTTAAGTAAATGGGACCTTCTAAATCTTCAATAACATCAGACAAATATTCCCTTAATTCAGTCCAACCTGATTCTAAGAAATTCAAACCTACAGAACGCGCTTCTGAAATTTCAGATTGAGATACTGAGCGAATACCGACTGGCCTGACTTTATCAATGCCAACTATCTCACTAACTCTTCTTGTAACTGTAGCATGGGAAAGTGGATTGTTTTCATATTCCTTCCTGAAGTCTAAATGGGCATCTAAAATTACGACTGATAATGTAGGATATTTTTTGTGTAATGCTTTAACGGCAGGTGGTGTGAGTGAATGTTCGCCACCTAATCCAATCGGGAATTTATTTTCTGTAACTATTTTAGAAACTAAATCTTCAACTGCAGCTTCATTTTTCTCCTGGTTTGAAGTAACTTCAATATTTCCCCAATCATTCATGGAAAGGTCGGTTATGTCTACTCCTAATTCTAGTAAATATGTTTCAAAATTATAACTATGTTTTCGAATCTCATCTGGAGCTAAAGACGCCCCTTTACGAAAACATGCCGTCCCATCATAGGGATATCCATAATATACAAATTTTGAATTATCAAATGATGACTCTGCGTCTGCAAAGAATTCTGTCACGTTAGTCTGTTACCAAAACTCTGCTCATTGCAGAAAGGTAAACTATTTCATTTCCAGGTTCCATATTGCCATGGAATTTTTCTGGAATATCTGCCAATGGCACATTGAATGTGTTATAATCTTCTAAATCCATCATTTGAACTTCAGAACCTAAATTAGCCAAAATCTGAGCCTTACGACGATCTACTTGAGGTACGTGGACTTTATGCTTCACAGGATGTACCAATGATCGCTTTTGACCGTCAAAAAGGCCAATGGCCACCATACGGGCTTTAGCTTCCCCGTGCTTTCCTGGCTTAGATGTAACGTATTCAACCAATTTACATGGTTCATCATCTATGACGATATATCTACCAACTTTCAAAGTCCTTATTTCTTGTATTGATGTTTGACTCATTTATTCACCACTCTAAATCGCGCCACATGTCATCCGAGAGATACCCATAAAGAGTATTGCGTCCCGATATATTGCGCCTTAAACGGTTAAAAATATCTATTGATACTTCTAACGCTTGATCATTATTTTCTTCGTGTAAAGCCTCTAATCGTTGAATCAATTGCTCTATACTAATCATGGACTTATGTCCTCATTAAACCTGCTGTAGATAATTCTTCTTTAATATTTCGAACAGCATCTTTGATGTTGTTAACTTCTCTAGCTCCAACACACACCATTTTACCGCTACCGAATAATAAAAGAACAACTTTTGGATCATCCATACGATAGACTAATCCTGGGAAAGCTTCAGGTTCATATTCTACATTTTCAAAACCTAGTGACATTGCAATCTGAATCAAATTAAGTGTTGACTCTAAATTGGTTGTTGCTACTATATTTTGTATGACTATATCAGGTTCATCTTTGACTGGCATGTCAAGAACTCTTAGTTCATCAACTACCTTGTTTATTGCTACATGAACGTCTGGAATAGATCTTGCACCTGTACAAACAACTTTACCACTTCTAAAGATTAATACTGCTGTTTTAGGTTCAGCTAGTTTGTAAATTAAACCTGGAAATCTATCCTGATCGTATTCTGCACCTTCTAACTGAAAAGCTATGTCTTGAAGCATCAATTCTTTACCAATCGACGCACTGGCTACCACGTTTACTACTATAATTTCTGCCATAGTTCCTCCTCGGAGAACTGTGTATATAAAGACCCTATATAAAGGTTTAAATACTCTTTTTAAAAAAAAGAACCCCAAACATTAACCTCAAACAAGGCTGCAGAACAACATATTAACCTTTTTTATAAGCCATCTAATACAAACAATATAATGTCCAAATATGCTGCAACAATGAACGATGTAATTGCTGCATCAAAAAGAATTGAAGGACACGGGCATCGAACACCAGTTCTTACTAATAATACTATAAACAAATTATCTGGTAAAAAAATATTCTTTAAATGTGAAAACTTCCAAAAGATAGGTGCTTTCAAATTTAGAGGAGGGTGGAATGCCATTTCCTCACTAAGTAATGAAAATGCTAGAAGGGGAGTCTGTACACATAGCAGTGGAAATCACGCTCAAGCTGTAGCATATGCTGCAATGAAACGTAAGATACCTGCTTACATAGTCATGCCAAAAAATGCTCCAAAAGTTAAAATTCAAGCCGTAGAAGGATACGGTGCTAAAATCACTCTTTGTGAGCCTACTCTAAAGGCAAGAAGAGAAACATTAGATAAAATTGCCAAAGAGACTGGAGCATATGTGGTCCATCCTTTTAATGAACCAAAAGTAATTGCTGGACAAGGTACTGCTGCATTGGAATTAATAGAAGAAGTTGGAAATTTAGATGCTATTTGCGCACCTATCGGAGGTGGTGGATTAATGTCTGGAACTTGCATTGCTGCCAAAAATCTGCTACCTGATATTCGACTATTTGGGGCTGAACCAAAAGGTGCTGATGATGCATATAGATCTTTAAAGGAGGGAAAACTTCTACCTCAAGAGAATCCAAATACAATTTGTGATGGACTCCTAACTAGCATGGGAGAAAACACTTGGAATATTCTTAAAGATCATTTAGAAGGAATTATTACTGTTGATGATGATGAAGTCATTACTGCTATGAAATTAGTTTGGGAAAGGATGAAAATAATCATAGAACCGAGTTGCGCAACGCCTCTTGCTGCCATTTTAACTCCCGAATTTAAACAATTAGATAACATCGAAACTGTTGGAATCATTTTAACTGGCGGAAATGTAGATTTATCAAATTTACCATTCTAAAATTCGTGGCGGGCCTGCAGGGATTCGAACCCTGGATCTTCTGGTTAGAAGCCAGACGCCCTTCCAGGCTAGGCTACAGGCCCTAATCACGTTTGAGAAGAGGTTGCATTTATTGTTTTGTCAGGAATTGGGATATTTAGATGATTAATGACTCGTTCAGCTGAAAATAAGGCTCCTTGAACTGAAGGGTGTGTAGTATAATCACCAGCAAGTAAAATTCCTTTCTCAGTGATTGGCTCTCTGATTCTCCCAGTATGTTCTGTATCTATCAAAGGTAATGCATTATCCACTTTAGTTACTGTTACAAACTCCCATTCTCTGACTTGCTTACCAAACCAAGTCTCGAACTCTGATAAGATTTCGTCCTGATTATCTTTTAATGAATCTACGTCTTCACCAATAACTGTGGCGATTACTAATTGAGGATGAAAGGGATGTAAATGAACATGGAGAATTTTGTTCCCGTTTAAACCATATTTCTCATTAATTAGTAATCTATGCCTAGATAATGGATTTTTAAGTGAATTGAACACAATTGTTGCTGTTTTCTTTACCTTTTTCAACGGCTTACGATTTAGAAGATGAAAGCTAACGTTTTGCGGAGTAGCTAAGACTACTTTATCGAATTTCTCAGTTTCCTTATTGCAAGTAATAGTTGTTGAAGACACCGCGTCAACTTTAGAATTTAGGCGTAATTGCGTACTAATTAACTTGTTGACCAATTGGTTAGGTACGGCTTGAATGCCGCCCTTTAGCATGATCATTGAACCCAAACTCATTGCAGCCCAAGTGAAGGAAGCAAAACTCATACGTTCTTCCAAATCTGGATCAAGAGTAATTCCTGCAAATAATGGACGAAGAATATTCTGAATAAGGTTGTTTGAAAAACCTCTTTGTTTAAATCCGGCCATGATTTTTTCAGATTTAAAATCGAGAGGTGATTCGATATCTTTTCTATTTGAGGCTAACCTCCATCTCAAAAGTCTAAGACCGTCTCGTAGACCTGTTGCTCTCAATGTTGGGAAAAGCTTGAGAGGCATACTTATTGCATCTGCAAGTAATTTTCTCCTCCCAGTGTCTGGATCAATACTTTCCGTGCATTTTTCCATTTCTTTAAATTCGAGTTTGCTAAAATCAATCCATCTATGTAATGATGGGTAAGCTGTATGTAAAACATGAAAACCAATATCTATTATGTAAGGGCCGAAACGTATAGAAGACATTCTACCACCCACATCACTCTCAGATTCAAAAATAGTTACATCGTGGCCGGCCCTTTCAGCTGCAACAGCTATTGCTAATCCTGATATGCCTGCACCAACAATCCCTATTTTCATTTAAAAAAATTAATGAACTTCGCTACCGTCTTTTATGTCTTTGTCAGGTTGTAGCAAACTGACTATTCCCTCTCCCTCTGCAGCTAATAACATTCCATTTGATTCCTCTCCCCGGAATTTGGCAGGTGCTAAATTAACCAGAACGGCTATCTTTTTGCCTAATAAATCATCATTTTCATAAATCCCTCTCAAACCAGTTACAATCCTCTTGACTGGGCCGTCAAAATTAACGTCAAGAAGCCATAGCTTATCTGCATTAGGATGTTCTTCGACTTTTTCAACTGTTCCAATTCGTATGTCTAATTT
>DAEH01000028.1 GCA_002497685.1 Euryarchaeota archaeon UBA169 | reverse complement strand
ACTGCTACTGAATCTAAACTAGTAGTTTTCAAAATGTCTTTTATTTCCTCTACGGAAGGTAACGATGACATACGATTTCCAGGTAAAAACCTAGTCCCCATCTCTGGAATCATTTCTCCACGAAGACGTAAAACTGTGTCCTTCTCTATTTGAGTGTAAGAATCTGAATAATCACCACCACTAACTGAAGGCGGATACATGACAAATTCTCTTTGACGTCTTGCTACTCGAGAAGGCCTTGGTGGAAGCTTTACTTCCGATGTAGAAAATTCTTCTGGAACTTCAGTAAGACCCACTGTTGATGGTAAAGCTGTGTAAAATTGAGGCTCATCAGAAGTTGATTTCTTCCGCGGTCGACGGCGCTTACGCTTAGATTTCTTAGGTGAATTGACAATAAAATATGATAAGACAGATAAAGACAACATACATAGTAAAGCTCCTGTAATGTTGCTAATAATTTTTGCAGCTATAAGAAAAAAGACCAGAAATACAATTATCAATACTGAAACTAACTGAACAGACAGAGAACCAAAACTCAAGCCTCCTTTTTTTGATTTTCTAGATGGGCGCCTTCCTCTTTTCCTTTGATTACGGGCCATTTGGTTAACTCGTCACAGTAGATAGAGTATAAGCATTTACCTCTGGGAAAGTCTTTTTGTATTGATGTCCTACGCAATTAAAATGATTAAAGTTGAATGTAACGGCGGAGTGCATGAATTTCCTTCTGAAATAAGTGTAGGTAAAGCCATTAAGGAAGCATATGGAAAGAAGTCTGGTGCAGTTGCAGCTTTGGTCAACGATGAAGAAAAAGATTTATCTTATTTATTATCCCAAAATTGTAAAATAGACATTATAAAAGACAATTCTGATAGAGGTTTATACATAATGAGGCATTCGTGCGCCCACCTTTTAGCACAAGCTGTTACTGAATTGTTTCCTAATGCAAAACCAACAATTGGCCCACCTATAGATGAAGGATTCTATTACGACTTTTTTATGGATCCAATCAATGATGATGATTTAAGAAAGATTGAAAAATTGATGAGGAAAATTGTCAAGCAAAATATACCAATTAAAAGAGAGGAACATGATAATGAGACTTTAAGAGGAATATTTTCCAATAATTCATTTAAAATGGAAATAATGGATGATAAAATAGGACAAGAAGTTGGTTCTTCAACATATAAGCAAGGCAATTTTGTAGATTTATGTAGAGGGCCACATGTAGAAAGCACTGCAAAATTAAGATGGTTCAAACTAACTAGTACGAGTCAAGCTTTTTGGAGGGCTGATTCTTCTAGAGAAACTCTTGTTAGAATTTACGGGATGTGCTATTCATCAAAGGAAGACCTTCAAAAACGTGAAACGTTACTTCGTGAGGCTGCGAAAAGAGATCATCGAAAATTAGGCAAAGATTTACAATTATTTCATATTGATGAAATGGTTGGTCAAGGACTCATTCTTTGGACTCCACGTGGAACTGTAGTAAGGAACGAACTACAACAATTCATTTCCGACCATTTGACTCGTCAAGGTTACAAACAGATATACACTCCACACATTGGGAAATTGGATCTCTACAGAACATCAGGTCATTTTCCCTATTATCAAGATAGTCAGTATCCGCCAATTGTAAAGAGAGATACGTTGAGCCGATTATCTGATGAAGGCTGTTCATGCAGTGACTTATCAAATTTGATGTCTGAAGGTGAGATAGATGGATATATGTTGAAACCTATGAATTGTCCACATCACATTAGAGTTTATGCAAGTCAACCTAGATCGTATCGAGACCTTCCATTAAGGCTAGCTGAGTTTGGAACTGTATATCGTTGGGAGCAATCTGGAGAAATTTCAGGAATGACTAGAGTAAGAGGCTTTACCCAAGATGATGCTCATCTATTCGTAACTGAGGACCAAATCGAACAAGAATTACTTGGTTGTATTGAATTAGTCAAGGTTATTTTTGGAACATTGGGAATGAAGGATTATCGTGTTAGAATTGGCCTCCGTGATTCTAATTCTGAAAAGTATGTAGGCAGTCCTGAAAAATGGGATAAGGCTGAAGATGCATGCCGAAATGCTACAGCATCATTAGGGGTTGAATTTAGTGAAGAACCAGGAGAAGCTGCATTTTACGGACCTAAAATTGATTTTGTTGTGAAAGATGTTTTGGGTAGAGAATGGCAATTAGGTACTGTTCAAGTGGATTATAATTTACCTGAAAGATTTGATCTTACATATACAGGTTCAGATGGGGAAAAACATCGCCCAGTAATGATTCACAGAGCTCCATTTGGTTCCATGGAACGATTTTGTGGAGTTCTGATTGAACACTTTAATGGAATGTTTCCAACTTGGCTTTCTCCTACGCAAGTTCACATTTTGACCATCTCTGAGAAACACAAGGATTATGCTAACAAGATTGCTGAATCTTTACGCGATACCTCAATACGTGTAGAGATGGATACTGGAGATGATACTATTGGAAAGAAACTTAGAACCCATAGAAGTATGAGGCCTGCATATCTCATGATTCTTGGAGATGAAGAACAACAAAACGGAACCGTTTCTTTCTTAAATCCTGAACGTGAACAAAAAAATGGAATTCCGCTAAAGGATTTTATTTCAAAAATTACTTCTGAAATAAATTCAAAAATATAAAAAAATGGCGCCGAGGGAGGGATTTGAAC
>DAEH01000064.1:8108-17138 GCA_002497685.1 Euryarchaeota archaeon UBA169 | reverse complement strand
GGATCAAAAGATTGATCAGCTAGAGGTGCCAATTCGGCTGTAGTGGTCATAGTTCCACTTCCTGGAGAATCTCCATATGGAGTTCCAATCAATAGTTTTATTCCACAAAGGATTTTTGTTTTTCCTAAATGTACTAATGCAGAACCTTCTGCAGTATTAATCATACCCGTTTCGATATTAACATTCCTAAATTCATTTATGCTTCTTCCGTCTGCTCTTTTACCCTCGGCAGCTAAAGATTCCATATGTCCTTTCATTAGGTTTGAGACACTGTCACTACTCATTTCTTACCTCCGTAGCTTTTGTCTAGAGCATCTCTCATTATTTTGTATAAATCCATACAACCACTAGTTGCTAAGTCCATAGCCTCTTCAAATTGTTCAGGACTTAGGTGCCCATCCAATTGTAGTAAAACAACTTCACCTGTACTTGGAATTATGGCTAATGGTAAATCAGCTTGTCCATAATTATCTTCTTCTTTGTTTAAATCAAGGACAACAATATCATTAACTTTTCCAGAAGCACAAGCAGGAATCATATCTCTCATTGGTATACCTGCATCAGCTAAAGCTACAGATGCTGCCGTAATTGCAGCACAACGGGTACCTGCATGAGCTTCTACTACTTGCATATCTACGCGTATTGATGCTTTAGGAAATTCTTCCACCATGACCACTTTTTCAAAAGCTTGTGAAGCAATGTAAGAAATCTCACTTGATCTTCGGTCTAGTCCAGGTCTTTTCCTGTCATTGACACTAAAAGGTGCCATAGTATACCTTGCTTGAACAATAGCTCTGTCAGCTTTCTGTTTGTGCCTAGGATGACATTCCATAGGTCCAAATACACCTGCATAAACTTTGTTGTTACCCCATTCTAGATAACAAGAACCATCTGCATTGTCTAAAACACCTGCAGTGATTTTTACTTCTCTTAGTTCATCGGGTTTTCTTCCGTCTAGACGGATTCCGTCTTTAATTAATTCCATATCTGTTTGGCCAGCCATTTTATTTCTCCAATAATTTTTCTATTTTTTTAGTTAAACCTTCTGAGGAAGCTTCTCGATCTATTGTTTCTAAAGCTTTTTGAGCTTTAGATATGTCTTCCCCCTTACCGTCGATCCAAATAAATCCATTTTGACCTATTTGAATTCTAGTATTTGTTTTTTCACGTATAGCAGTAATCATAGATCCTTGCTTTCCGATAACTCTAGGTACTGCAGTAGGTTCCACTTGGACTACAGTTCCAGAGTATAATTTTCTACAATCATCCTTCTTTAAACTAATCTGATGCGTACCTGCAGCATCGACCATAAAGACTTCAGCCCATACAGCATCACCTATTGCTAAGAATCGTGCAGTATCACCAAATGGTACTTTCCATCCAGATTCGCTGTGATGAAGTGTTGAATTAAATGCAGATCCAATATTCATTCTCCAAACAGAAGGTCCGGTTTCAGCACATACAGCAACAATTTTGTCGCCAACTTTTGGAGTATATCTACCTTTTATTGCATTGACATTTACATATCCGCTTCTATCATTTGAGTAACCCACAACTGATGAATATACTCGTCCATCTTTTCTAAAAATTCCCTTGCCAGGTTTACTTTTTGTTTCTAGTAAATCTCCAGGAAGTACAAATCCTTTAGAATTTTCACTGTTTTTATTATTTTTTGATTCTTCGCTCATATGAATCATCCTTTATTTTTCAATTATAACAGCCCTTTCCAAACTTACCCCTATATGAAGATTTGTTTCTAAATTATCTTTAATTCTGCAGTACCTTTTGTAATTGCACCTAATAAGTTTTCAAGTTCATCATATGAAGCCGCAGCCATTTTTACAATTCCAATCCAGCTTCCATCAGTTTGATATTCTTCATTTTCGATAGTTCCAAGTCCAGACATTTGCCCGTAGCATTTACCTACATATATGGCTGGAATCTTCACAGCAGCCTTTACTTTCTCAAAAGATATAGGTATCAAAGGCCTTATTTTTTTTACAATATCTTCAACTTGTCTTTCAACACTTCGGATGGGGTCGAAGCTATATTTTGCTTCCATAATAGCGTTTTCAATTCGTTGTGGAGGATGCGCCCCTCCAGTCTGTGGATTCATTGCGTTTGCTACAATATGTGATAGAATTTGTTTTTTCTTTTTATCAACCATTTCTTTTTTCTGTTCAGAAGTTAGTTGAATGGTTCCTTCGATTAGGATTTTTTTATATATTTCTATTAAATCAGAGGATTCAAAGTGTAATTCTAATATATTTTCAGGAGAGCGCTCACCTTTTGCACTGTCAGCCCATATTCCATCTACAGCAATGCTGTCTTCCCAATCAATTTCATCACCTTCTTTGAAGGCTTGCGCCTCGTTAGGGTCGATCAGTATTTCAAAACGATGCCCGCCAGCTTCTAGTCTGGCTATTACTGCATCTTCAAGAGATACCATTACTTAATTTTTTTAATTTCTCCGCTAACTACTTCAGGGTCTAAAGTTCCAAATTCTCTTTCTGTACTTATAACTGCAATTTCAATAACTTCAGCTTTTAGATTATTTTCATTAGCTGCAGATAGTGCTTTTAGTCCTAATTTTATTGCTTGTTTCTCAGTCATACCTTCTTTGTAATCTTTTTCGAAGACTTCCATGACTTCATTTCTTCCAGCACCAATTCCTCCAGCTTTGTATGCCATCATTGCCCCAGAAGGATCAGTTTCATAGAGATGAGGTCCCGATGCATCGATTCCTGCAATCAACATTGCTGTACCAAAGGGCCTTACTCCTCCGTATTGAGTATAACTTTGTTTAAAATCACATAGCTTCTTTACAAGTGATGCAACAGGCAACGCTTCATCGTAATTAAATGTATTAACTTGACATTCTACGCGAGCTTTGTCAACTAATGCTCTTGCATCAGCAACTAAACCTGAAGTTGCACAACCGACATGCCCATCTATTTTGAATATTTTTTCAATACTGTCTGCTTCTATTAATTTAGAGCTTAATCTCTTATCTACTATTAATACAACACCGTTTTTGAATTTAACACCAACGGTGGTAGTCCCTCTCTTTACTGCTTCCCTTGCATATTCAACCTGAAATAATCTCCCATCTGGAGAAAATACAGTTATTGCTCGGTCATATGCCATGTGTCCTGCTTGCATAAAAATACCTACATGCCACCGTTTCACGCGCTAATAAAGGGTATCGGTAGGTGGCTTAATTATTAAATGAGCAGTTTTTACCATACTGTGCGCAAATTATGGATTATTGCTGCGATGATGCTAATTCCGGGCTGTCTTGACAGTACTCCGGAATCATTAGATGGCGTTGAAATTTCAATTTTAGCAGAGACCTTTATTGAAGGTGATTCCATTCAATTTATGGCAGCAGGTAATAATCCCAGCGGTGCTAAATTTTTGTGGGATTTCGGCGATAGTCAGGGAAGTTCTGGGCGATCCGTAAAGCATGTTTATTCAGACGAAGGGACTTACACAGTTACTCTAACTGTGATAGATGATGACAGTAAAATTGGTGTTGCAAAGGAAGACATTGATATATTGTATAGAAATCAAGCGCCAGTAGCAAGTTTAGATGCAACATATGGTGGGACTGGGCAACAAGTCAAGGTCAATAGCATTGCATTTTTTGATGGTGGGGCTTCGAGCGACCCTGATGGAGATGTATTAGAATTTGAATGGGATTTTGGAGATGGTGCGACGTCTTCACTATTGCGTCCAAATCATGAATATACTAGCATTGGTAACTATACCGTTACTTTAACAGTCAGTGACTCAGGTAATGAATCTAGTACTGCTCAGACTTGGGTTCTTGTTAACATAAGAACATACAATGTAGAATTTATTCAAAGTCAAATTACGATTCCTGCATTAGCTGGCTATACTGCAGAAGGAGCTACAACAACACAGGAGCATGTTTATCCTTACAATTTAACATCAGTGATATATGATTTAGAATGGGAAGAAGATGAAGATTTAGATTCTCCAGAGAATCCAATAGTAGGTACTCTTTTTCCAGATGAATTTTCTCTTGGAGTTTCAACAAACTATCTTTTTAATTTGACAGATAACGGAACTTCAGGTAATCTTGAGTTAAACTTTGATGTTTTATCATCTATACCTGATGATTTGATATTATCTTTAGGTTCTGATGCTGAAGTAAGGCAATATTTATTTCAGAATGGATATACAAGTGCAAAAGGCCAAGGTTCTTGGCTAACTTCTATTACTTGTAATGATGCACCTTCCATAGTTCCTGAATTTCTCAATGAAGTAGATCAGGGTAATGATTGGATACTTTATGTGAGCTATACTTTCTATGAATCAGTAATTACTGAAATCTAGTTTTTTTCTTCAATTCCAATTTGTGATGCTAAAAAAGCTAGAGTTTTGTTAACACTAGTATATTCACTTCCACCTTTTTCTTTTGCTATTTCAAGAGGCCCAAAAGCACTTTCTACAGCACCTTCAACATCATCAGGATTTCGCTTCAATGCAAGATGATAGTTACAAACAGCTAAATTATGCCAAGCTCTAGGTTCATCAGGATTTATTTCGGTAGCTTTCCTAAAATGTTCTGCAGCCCTTTCAAGACGCTTTTCAGCCCAAGCTGCATTGCCAAGTCTCAAGTAATTCTTTACGTCTCCTTTCAGGACTTTAGCTGCAAATTCACGATATTCGCCCCCTCTATCAATATTTTCACTATTATCTTGATATGTAGGGCTGCTACTTTGATAATTGCTGGTATAATTTTCAGAATTAGTTGAATAATTTCTAGTTGATGTTGGAGCTTCATTCTCAACGTAGTTGTCTCTTTCAAGAATTTCAGTTGTATCTGGGCTTGGTTCATCAAACATCCCAAATCCAAACATAGGTTCATACTCTTCCGACATCGGAGATTCATTCACTTCATTATCAGTTTGTTCAACATCTATCGATTCATTAGAAAATTCAGGTACATGCCCTTCATGTATGTCAAAACCCAGTATGGAATTTCCAGCTCCAGCGTAGATGAGGTCATTTGATAAAGAGGTAGAAACGCATGCAATTTCACTTTCAGTATCAAAAATTTTCATAGCTTCTCCCTTATCATTCAATTTGTAAATTTTATGATCATGTGATCCGGCCAGCACTCCTCCATCTTCAAGAGGCCTTACAGAGCGAACATATCCATTGGTTTCAAAATTCCATAATTCATTCCCTTGCAAATCAAGTGAGTGGACGGTACAGTCCCAGCCTCCTATGATGATTGCATTATTATCTTTCTCAATGTCTACATCCCATAATGCATCACTTCTTTGTTTTTTCCAAGATAATGTTCCTTCAGAATCTAGGCAGTATAAAAATTCATCACCACAGGCTACAACATTTGCCCCATTTCTTGATACGCCAACACCTACCATGGCTCTTCTGGTATCGTATTCCCATAGCTTTGTTCCACTTTCAGTGAACATGGCTATTGAATCTCCAGTTCCAATTACAATAACTTGCCCATTCGGGTCTACAGAAAGTGACCAAATAGATTTTCCAACATTAATTTCCCATTCAACATTTCCTAACGAATTAAACATTCGTAGTTTACAGTCTTTGCCTCCACATACAACTCTATTTCCATCTTTCATAATGGCTATTCCGTATGTGCCTTCACCAATATTCTTTTCCCAAATAATATTCCCTTCATTGTCTGCTAAAAAAATATTTCCACTGTTGTCTCCAAACGCTATTTTCATCCCATTTTCTGACGATGAGAGACACTTTATCGTATCTGAAGTCTTTATTTGGAACTTAGAATTATTTGACATCAACAATCATAATCCATCAAAGCTTATATTTATCTCTTTTTACACATATACTTAGCGAATAAATTTATATAAAGAGCGATTCTAATGCAATAACTGAACTTAGAGCTCATAAATCAATTTTAGGGGTTTTTAATTTCAAGTAATTGGTGTACAAATGATAAATAATCGTGTTGCATTTATGTCGGCTTTGGCTCTTGGAGTCCTATCAATATTCTTGATGGGCAGTTCCCAAGCAGCGCTTATGGATACAGACAGTTTTGAACCTTCAGATGTTACTAGACTGAATCCTTCAGATGGTATCTCATTCAGTGTTGTACTGAACGCAGATGAGACCACAGATGAGGCTATTATTGATGGGACTTTCGTTGTAGTATTTGGAGATCCTGACGGTAGTTGGAGTGATGAAGTAGCGTTAGTGTGTGATGATACTGATGTTGCAGTTTGTGATGGAACTGGCGATGATCTTGACGGTATCTGGAAAACTCCAGACACACTCACAGCTGAAGATACAGTTTCCGCACCAGGGGATGAAGTTATTTTTTACAATTTTAAGATTAGTACAAGTGATGGAGATTTTGAATGGCGAGTAGATCCATTGGGGCGCAACTCGACAGGTATTACTGTTAACACATTACCCGTATTGACTGATAATGCAGCAGTTGCTGGGGATGACATGCCTTATTCAGAAAGAACTATTTCAATAACTTATACCGATTTAGATGGCCACACAGGTACAGTTTCTGCTGAAGTATGTGATGCTGGCGACAATTGTCAAGCGCCTCTTATTGCTTTAACGAAAGAGTCAGGAGATGAAGAAACAGGTGCAGTATATTCAGCAACTTTTACAACTGCATTTGGTGGTGCTCTTACAGCTACAATCAGTGGTTTCGATGGTTTTGATTCTGCTGAAGATGAAAGAACAGCAGCTTTCTCAGTTGATACAGAAACACCATGGCTAGTAAGTGATTCAGTAAGTTTGACTACAGCTACTACATCCGAAGTAATAGTATTTGATGTAGTATATTGTGTATGGGAAGCACAGTCTAACCCAGCTGTAGCTGTAGATGTAGGTGGAGTTTCTTATGATTTGGATGAAGGCGCATCTGCGGATGAGGACTGTACAAACGGCGTTGGTAATGCATATTCAGTTTCTACAACTGTAGCATGGGCAGCAGCAGCCCAAATTGTAGAATTCTCAGGATCTAATGATGCAGCTACCGGTGATGATTTAGTTTCAGCATCATCAGTTACTATCAATGACTTACCTACAATGAGTGATAATTTAGTACAGAGAGTTGGAGATGATTTCGTTATTCAAATTACAGCAACTGATGCTAATTTAGATGCAGGAGATTCACTTACAGTTAATGCATTAGTAGAACACAGTTCAGCACCTTATGCAATGAGTTTTGAAGATCCTCATTACGAAGTTACAATTCCAGAAGCAAGCATCATTAATGAAAGAGGAGGTTTTAGAGCAGTTACTTTCCAAGTTTTAGATTTACATAATGAAATTGTAGCAGGAGACTTCGGAGATCAAATTGATGTAACTCTTACAAGTAATTTTGATATGGAAATTAAAGATGGAGGAAGTACTGACATTACGACAGCTCCAGGTACTAGTACATACACTTATACAATAACTAATAATGGTAATTTTGAGGATAATTTTACAATTGCAACTAGTAGTGTTAATGGTTGGTTCTCAGCAGTTGATTATGTTATTGTCGCTTATGGAAGTACTTCAGACTTTGATGTAACTGTAACAGTACCTAAAGTGCTTGCAGGAACCAAAGACACATGGACTGTCACTTCATCAGCATCTAATGATGATACGGTAGCCGATATAATCGTAAGTGGTTCAACTACGGTAGATACAGTTGCAGGGCATGAATTAACAGGAGGCTCAGATCTTTCAGGAAATCCTGGAGATACAGTCACATACCATTTCACAATTTTGAACACAGGTAATGCTCAAGAAAAGTTCTTTTACACTATTTCATCCTCATGGGATTTAGATAACATAGGTGGTGACACCACATTAGAAATGGGGGTCTCAGACACTATTTCAGTCACTCAGACAATTCCAGTCGGTGCTGCAGCTGACGCTACATCTTCCGTCACATTCACAGTGGTAGGTGGTGCAAGTGAGTCAGTAACAACATCCGCTAATCAGATTTATGAGTTATCGGTTTCCGCAGATACTTTAATAGGATTAAAACCAGGTGAATCAGGTACCTTGTCTTTTACAATAACTAATGAAGGTAATGGTTTCGATACCTATGCGATAGGATACAATGGAATATGGGCCACAGGAGTTTCCTCATCTACAGAGCCTATTTCTTCAGGTAGTTTTGCAACGGTAACTGTGACTGTAGCAATTCCAGCTAACGCAGCTAGTGGAGCATCATCAGTTGTTGGATTATCAGCTTCAGGTTCAATGGATACTGGCGCTAGTGATTCATATGATGTAGCAGTAGCCTCATCAACTAGATCTTTAGCAATTACTGGAGCTGATCAATATACCTTTAACGAAGGCACGGTAGGTCAAGGAACGGCTACAATTCAAAACAATGGAGTTTCTACAACATTTATAGTAACGTCCATGTCAGATTCAGTTAGTTTTGCAACTTCATCATATGTAGTTGGTGCAGGGGCAAGTGAAGTAATTACATTCGACATAATGGCTACAGCTAGTGGCGATCAAACATTCACGATTTCAGACAATGTTGATTTTAATCCAGCTACACACACATTTACCTTAACAGCTAGAACATTTAGCACAGACATGAGTGCTTGGGGCCTTGCAGAATGTAGTAATTCAGGTGTAACTTGTACCTATGATATGAATTCATGGGATGGTTCAGCATATACTAATGCAGGAACGTGGACAACAAGTATGGTTTTCGTCGATGTTAATGGACAAAGCGGAACTCATACCTTTGATACGACTATAGCCAATAGTAACCCAACCGTTGCAGCCCCATCATTGAGTAATCCAGTACAAGGTACAGAGCAACAGTTCTCATTTACAATACCAACAGATGCAGATGGTTCAATAACTCATTTTGTTATTGAATTTGGGGATGGAGAATCACAAACATTCCAAGCATCGGATTTCAGCGGAGAGGTAGTTACAGCAACACACACTTACTCAAAATCAGGTAATTTTGATGTTGTAGCAACGGCATATGATAATTCAGGAGGCAGT
>DAEH01000064.1:7838-7958 GCA_002497685.1 Euryarchaeota archaeon UBA169 | reverse complement strand
AAGAGACCGACAAAGATTAGAGAGTGTAGAGCGCCGCATGGAGAGTATATCAGAGCGTGAAGAACTTATGGAAGTCTCCGCTTATGATGCATCTCGTGCAGCGACAAAATTGGAAGAGCA
>DAEH01000064.1:0-7798 GCA_002497685.1 Euryarchaeota archaeon UBA169 | reverse complement strand
GCATATGATAATTCAGGAGGCAGTACTATGCAAACAGTAGCAGTCTCCGTTAGCGACGAAATGGTAACATTAGAAGGAAGTTCTTATACTTACAACCTAATTGCTTTACTTGGATTTTTCTTGTTAGGGGCAATCCTTTCAGGAACAGCATTCAAGATGCAACAAGGTGAAATAGCAGGTGACGAAGAAATGAACGAAAGAGACCGACAAAGATTAGAGAGTGTAGAGCGCCGCATGGAGAGTATATCAGAGCGTGAAGAGCTTATGGAAGTCTCCGCTTATGATGCATCTCGTGCAGCGACAAAATTGGAAGAGCATATTGCAGCTTTCAATAGCATACTGGTAAAAGCCCAGGAAATAGCTGCAGAGGATAAACTCAAAGAGCTGGAAGCTGCTGAAAAAGCACGCGAAAAGAAGGATGAGGAAATGCAACTTGACTTGGAAGATCCAGATATAGAAATGGTAGCAGAAAGATTCCATGACTCTTTAGCAAGATTAGTTGCAGCACGTGATGACTTATCAAAAATTGAAAAGCATCTAGCACGTATTCTGAAAATGGAACGTGATGAGCAATTAGAGAAGCTAACAGAGATGACAGAGTCCTATGAAACTACTAAGCGTAAAATCGATGCTTTAGAATCATCAAAAGAAGCCAGAGATGCAGCAGCTGTTGAGAATAATATTATGAACATGTTAAGTGCAGCAGCATCAGGTGGTTCAATGAACGACGCAAACTTCGGTGATTTCGGAGATTTCGGCGGTGATGATGATGAATACGAAGTTGAAATTTATGAAGACGAAGATGGTTCATTCTACTACATAGATCCAGACACAGGTGAAGAAGTTCCTTGTGACGAAGATGGCAATGCTTTATAGGCAAGATTCTAAAAATTATTAGATTCAGTTGTCTTTTGGTATAGATTGGTGGTGGCCTCTACAGGAGAAAATAAATTCTCAATTTGGTTTTTCAAAGTCTCGTGAGAAAGTTTCGTCACGTTTAATATCGAGATTATATCAACCTAGGGGGAATTTGTCAGAGTTGCTGTTGAATAAGGTAGTGACAGTTGTTGGTGCAGGAATAGCTGACAATGAGGCAATTCCAGATAATGTTGTAATTGCTGCAGATGGTGCAGTTTCGGCATGTCTTGAAAGAAATTTAATTCCAGATATAATAGTTACAGATCTTGATGGTAATTTGCCAGAAATGGTTTGGGCTAATAAAAAAGGATCAAAGTTAGTTGTGCATGCGCATGGAGATAACTTGTCGAAATTGTTTGAATTTTCTAACGAAATTCAAGCAATAAGCTTGACTACAACATACCCCTCATCAATGACTAATTGCTGGGGTGGTTTTACAGATGGAGATCGTTCACTTATGATGTCTTTAGGAATGGGGGCTAATTTAGTTAATTTAATAGGATTTAATTTTGAAGAGATTGGAGAATATACAGGTAAATTTAGTCCTAAGAAACTTCAGAAGTTATCTTGGGCGCGTAAGATAGTAGATATTTGCAAAAAAGAAACTGGTAAAGTTCAGATAATTTAGTCACCAATTAGTTTGATGAAGGCGTCTTCCAAGTTATTAACGCCAGTACTAGCTTGTATTTCTTGTACTGTTCCTACGGCTAGTAATTGTCCTTTATCTATGATTGCAACTTTATTACATAAACTTTCAGCCATCTCAATTATGTGTGTAGAAAGTAAAACAGTTCTTCCATTGGCAGCTAGATTCTTGATCCAATCTTTTAGTAATTTTGTATATCTTGGATCTAGTCCACTTGCAGGTTCATCTAGTAGCACCATTTCAGGGTCATGAATTAATGTCATAGCAATGGCTATTTTCTGCCTCATACCTTTAGAATAAGTTCCTACTTCTTGGTAAATCTGCTCACCTAATCCTAATGTTTTAGCATAATACGTCACTCTTTGTTTAATCATCTCAGTAGATAATTTACGTAATTTTCCAATTAGTTCTAAGCACTCAGCACCAGTAAGTTTGTCGTAAAGTAAAGGATTCTCAGGTAGATAACCCATTATCGATTTAGCCTTGAGTGGTGTTCTTTGCAAATCAATACCTCCAATAGTAATTATTCCTTTACTTGGTTTAAGAAGTCCACAAAGCATTTTGATTGTTGTAGATTTACCAGCTCCATTAGTGCCCAATAATCCAAAAACTTCACCTTTATCCACATTAAATGTGATATCTTTTGCTGCAGGTTTACCACTGTAATATTTTGTTAATCCTGCAACTCTAATCATTAAACATGAGGGAGAGACCTTAACTTAAAAATTAAGGTCCAAGCTATATTAATTATATGTGACTTTGTTGTGACGCTAGGAGAAGATTATAGTGGTTTACTTAGGTAAAGAAAAACGAGCCCTTGATTTCCAAAAGTTCTGGTCTGATTTACAATCCCTTGGGTTCCCTATAGTTGTAGAAGGTAAGAGAGACACTTTAGCTCTAAGAAAATTAGGTATTGATGCAGATATAATTGAACTCAATGATGGAACTTCAGTATTATCAACAGTTGAGCGCCTTTTTCAGAAGTTTGGTAGTTCATCAGAATTTATTATTTTAACAGATTGGGATAAAACGGGTAATAAACTCGCTAAACAACTAATTTTGTATGGAGAATCATGTGATTTAATTCCAAATGATAAATTAAGGCTTACACTATCTAAATTTGCAGCAAAGGAGATTTCTTGTGTTGAAGAATTGCCTACGTTTGTTCATGGTCTTGGTCACAAGGACCTATTCCTTTAATACTGCAGATATAATACATATACATGCAGGCCGCTTCTAATGATAATTTAGATTATCAGACTAATGAGCATTTTCTAAAATTAGAAGATATTAGGAAAAATAGTGGAGATTCAGATACGGCTGGACTTACAGATTCTGAAATCATAAATTTTCTTTCCCTGGATCCTAGTTTAAAGGAAGCCATAAGTCAGGCACACGATTATCACGTGCACCTGAGAGAAACATTAGACGACCAAATTTTAATGAGGGGAGAATCTTCTCTTGTCGAACATCTACAGGAAGGCTTTGTTAATTTCTACGCACCAGCAACTATCAATCCTTATGTTGCGATAAGTGCACAAGGGCCTTGGATAATTACTTCCCATGGGGCGGTTGTTCATGACAATGGCGGATACGGAATGTTAGGTTCAGGCCATGGTCCTAAGGATATAGTGTCTTCAATGTCAAAGAATTGGGTTATGGCAAATGTAATGACAGCTTCATTTTCACAACAAAGGTTTGTTGAAGCATTAAACAAAGAATTAGGCCATACAAGAGGTCATTGTCCATTTGATAGGTACATATGTGTAAACAGTGGTTCCGAATCCGTTTCGGTAAGCTTAAGAATTGCTGATGTTAACTCCTTTGCCCATACATCACCAGGAGGGAAACACGAAGGTAAAGAGATAAAGCTATTAGCAGTTGAACAAGGCTTTCATGGTAGAACAGATAGGCCTGCCCAGCTGTCACATTCTTGCAAAGATGGATATGACAAGCATTTAGCTTCGTTTAGAGATAGAGATAATTTGTATTTAGTTCCTCCTAACAATATTCAAGCATTAAGAGATATTTTTGATCATGCAGATAAAAACAATGTTTTTATTGAATTAATGGCTATTGAACCAGTACAAGGTGAAGGCAATCCAGGGCAATGTATTACTCGAGAATTTTATGACGAGGCTAGAAAATTAACAAAGGCTCATGATTCGTTGCTATTGATAGATTCAATTCAAGCTGGATTTAGAGGCCAAGGTTGTCTTTCAGTAATTGATTACGAAGGTTTTGAGGACTGCGAGGCTCCAGATTTGGAGACTTGGTCAAAGGCACTTAACGCAGGTCAATATCCGTTGTCAGTTTTGGGTATGAATTCCAAAGCATCGGAATTATATGTTAATGGAATATATGGTAACACAATGACAACAAATCCTCGTGCCCTGGAAACTGCAGTAAGTGTTTTAGAAAGTATAACTCCTGATTTACGTAAAAATATAAGGGAAAAGGGAAAAGAGTTTGTTAGTAAGTTAAATGATTTAATGGCTGATTTCCCAGAAGAAGTTCTCAAAGTTCAGGGAACTGGATTGTTATGTAGTGCTGAACTTAGGCCAGAGATTCCAGTTGTTGGGTTTAATGGGATTGAACCTTGGTGCCGAAGAAGGGGCCTTGGTGTAATTCACGGTGGAATTAATGCGTTGAGATTTACTTCACACTTTGGTATAACTTCACAAGAAATTGATTTAATAATTTCAATAGTACGTGAAGGAATTATTAGTTTTAAGAAATCACTGAGTTGAATTACAGTTCAATTTCTAATTTATTTTCAATTTCATCAATTATTCTTTCAGATTTTAGAATTTCCACCATCTTATTGTGATCCCTGTAGAGTGGTCTATCCTCATCTAAATAATCTATACTCTCTCTAATTATCTTATGTGCAACTGAAGTACCTTTTCCCATACCTTTCTTTCTCATGTCTAGTGCTTGGGCTGCAGCCATCATTTCGATAGCTAAAACGCCATAACAATTATCCAAGATCTGTCTTGTCTTTTGTGATGTAGTTAATCCCATAGATACAAAGTCTTCTTGGTCTGCAGCTGCAGGAATGGACTGATTTGCAGCAGGGTGAGATAAGATCCTCGTTTCAGCAATTAATGCATCGGCAGTATATTGAGAAAGCATCATTCCAGAATGTAATCCTGGTTTTTCAGCTAAAAATGGAGGCAATCCTACGGATAGTGCAGGATTTGTTAAGCGATTCATTCTTCTTTCGGATAGAACTGCAACCATACTCAATCCGGTCCCTATCATTTCCATTGGAAGGGCTACTGGGCTTCCCTGAAAGTTAGCTCCAGTTAGCACATCTTTTTCTTCAGTCAAAAATATAGGATTATCGCCTACGCCGTTCAATTCAATTTCTATTTGACTTACTGCATAATTAATAGAATCTCGAAGAGTTCCAGCAACTTGAGGAGTAGATCTCATAGAATATGCATCCTGAACTTTTTTACCTCCACTAAATAAAATCTCAGACTCTTCAGTTAGTATGTTAAGATTGTTAGCTATTATTTGTGATCCACTGAATCCCCTTAATTTATGGATTCTCTTATCGTAAGGCTTCATATTTGCCATCAAAGCTTCTAAAGTCATAGCTGCAGCAACATCATGTAATTTCATCCATTTTTTAGCATCATATAGAGTGATTGCAGCTAATGCCGTCAAAACATTACTGCCATTAATTAGAGCCAGTCCGTCTCGAGCTTCGAGTTCAAGAGGTTTAAGACCAATATTTTCTAAAGCTAGCTTTGAATCGATAATCTCTCCATCAACAAACATTTCGCCTTCGCCCATAAGAGCTAATGCGATTTGAGACATAGGAGATAAATCTCCGCAAGCCCCCACGGATCCTTTTTCACAAACAACTGGAGTCAAGCCCTTGTTTAGAGTTTCAATTAAATATTCAGTAATTTCTTTTCTCCCGCCTGAGTGTCCTTTAGAATGTACATTAATTCTTCCACACATCGCTCCCCTTACAATTTCTATGTCCATCGGTTTTCCAATTCCTGCAGCATGTGAATAAATTAGCAATTTTTGAAATTCCTTTGTTTGATTAGGATTTAGTGTCACTTCGGAAAATTCACCTATACCTGTAGTAATTCCATACATAATTTCATGATTATTGATTTTTTCTTCAAGCATTTCTCTACAAGAGTTTATTTTTTTCCAAGAGCTGTCTGATACGGAAATTTCCGCCTTGTTTCTGGCCACTTCAACTACACTATCAATTGTCAAAGATTTCCCATCAATTACTACAGTCATTTTAATCAAGATATTAGTACTTAAATAAAATTCACTGTCCCTCTACTTTTTTTATAACCGGCTTATACGAAATTGTGAGCGTTAGTACAGAATCAAAACTTAAGTCACTAAAACTTGAAGCAGATTCTTACAAAAAGCTGGAGTATTATAGCAAAGCTGAAAAGATTATTCTGAAAGGATTAGAACTAAAACCTGAGGATAATATGTTTAATCATGAATTAGCTAAGATATATTTTAAAAAGGAAAAATATGATGCTAGCCTTCAAATATTATTGACTTTAACTAAAAAGATTAAACGCCGCCAAATTCTTTTCAAGGACATTGCGATGTGTTATTACAAGATGAATAAATTAGCAGAGTCTCTGGAGGCAGTTCAAGTTTCGTTATCAGAGAATCCTGATAATATTTCTTCACTATATGTCGAAGGATTAATTCATAAAGAATTGGGTAATTTTAAAGAATCGTTTTCCTCTTTTAAAAAATTATTAAGCATAGATTCAGATAATAGAGATGCATTATATCAAGTAGGTAAACTTAATCACCAAAAGGGACAGTATAGAGAAGCTTTGGAATCATTTGATAAGGTTTTAGATTTTAGGCCAAGAGACAATGAAGTTTTGAAGGCGAAAGGAATATCTCATGATGAGTTGGAAGAGTATAGCGAAGCGTCAAAGGCTTTGAAGAAAAGTATTAACGTAGATGATGAAATAGTCTTTAATGATCGAGGTGTGGCCCTTAGCAGATTAGGATATAATCATAAAGCAATAGACAGTTATCGCAGAGCCTTAGCTTCAAATCCTAAGTATTCTATTTGTTGGTTTAATCTTGGTAAAGCCCTGTTTAGAGTAGGCGATCTTAAAGAGGCTCTTGCAGCATTTCAAACATCAACAGAACTTAATCCAAATAATCGTAGTGCGTGGAATAATAGGGGCGTAACATTAAGGCAATTGAATAGACTAGAAGAATCTCTTGATTGTTACGAAAGGGCTTTATCTTTGAAAAAAGAATATGCATGGGCTTGGCACAACAAGGGCTACGCTCTAGAATTACTTGACAGGCCTCGCGAAGCTCTTGAAAGTTACGAGATCACCTTAATTCATAAGCCTGATTCTAATGAACATGGTGGCGCAGAATGGGAAAAATTGAAGAAAGATACAGAAGATGCAATACTTAGGCTGAAAAAAATCATTGGTGAATAATGGATGTTATTGATTTAATTGAAGAGGGTGAAGCTCTCTATGAAAGTGGAGATTCCACAGCAGCTAAGTTAAAGTTTTTACAAGCTTCATCTCTTGCTCCAGAAGATCCTCAAATTTTTAATAGATTAGGTATGCTTGAAATGTCTCGAGCATCACCTAATGAAGCTAGAGCATTTTATGAAAAAGCCTGTACTTTGGCTCCGGAAGTCGCCAGATATCATATGAGGTTAGGCGATTCATTACAACGATTATCAAGATATGAAGATGCTATTGGAGCTTATGCAGTTTCCTTAGAATTAGAACCTAGGAATGCACCAGCATGGAATAACAGAGGCTTTGCCAACTTCAATATTAATCGTTGGAATGAGGCTTTAAGATGTTATGACGAATCGATGAAATCAGATCCAACATATGCCGTAGCTTGGTATAATTATGGATATACGCTTCAATTATCAGGTAGATTAAATGACTCGAAGGATTATTATCAGAGGGCCGTAGACTTAGATCCTAGTGATAAAATTGCATGGAATAATTTAGCAAATGTTCACTATAATCAGGGTCTTTATGAAAGAAGTATTGAACTTTACAAAGAATCTTTAAAGTTAGATGAGAGTTATGTAATTGCAGTTAATAATATTGGAAATGCTTTAGACCACTTACACAGATATGAAGAATCAATTGATTATCATGAAAAAGCAATAGAATTAGATTCTACATTTCACTATGCATGGATGGCAAAAGGAAGGGCTCTTACGAGACTAGG
>DAEH01000038.1:6352-12975 GCA_002497685.1 Euryarchaeota archaeon UBA169 | reverse complement strand
AGAAATGCTAAAACATGCGGAATTTTATCTGCAGGATATGTTGTATCTCCATCTATAGTAGCTACATAATCCGTATCAACTAAACTAAATCCAGTTTTGTATGCCCTACCGTATCCTTTTCTAGGTTCATTATGAACAATAGCTCCTCTTTTCTCGGCCTCTTCTGCAGTATTATCACTTGAGTTACCATCCACAATTAGAACTTTAACATCCAACCATGGTAAATTCCTAGGTATCTGATCGATAGTAGGTCCAATAGACTCTCCTTCGTTCAATGTAGGGATTATTACGGTTAAACTAATGCTCATATTGTAGAAGTATGGAGGTCTGGTTTTAAGGCCAACTATCCCTAAGTATACTATGGCCCTTTTGATTCGTAAACTCTTTTCAGCATTAACTTTTAAGATTGGTTTAATATTAATCTTGTCTTGGTTTTATTGGGCAGATTCACCTTTATTGTTGCTAATCACAGGTTTAGGATTACTATTATTGGGGATTGTAGGAGTCGTAACCACTATAGCTAAAGCTGAAGAAGAGTGATTATGATAGTTCCATTAAGCTTATATCTAACCAGTTATCGACTTACTTTTTAGATGAGTCTGCTATACAGAACCTTTTTGAGGCCGGCAGTTTTTTTGCAAGATTCTGAAAATGCCCATTCTCGTGTATTATCTGTATTGTCTAGAATGTCTCATTCGAGATTTTCATTATCTATGCTTGGAACTCTTTACCGTTCGCCAGAGCTTCCAGTGAAGTTGTTTAATCTTGATTTCTCAAATCCAGTTGGAGTTGCAGCAGGTATGGATAAGAATGGATCAGCAGTACCTTCATGGCAATCTATAGGATATGGATTTTGTGAAATAGGAGGTGTAACTCTCCATGAGCAGCCAGGAAATCCAAAACCTAGGATGTTTAGGGCAAGTAAAGATAAGGCATTAATCAATAGAATGGGATTCAATAACATTGGAGCTAATGCCCTTCAGGAAAAATTACAATATTGGAAAGATAAAGGGCTTTGGCCAGATTCACCAGTAGGCATTAACCTAGGAAAATCTAAGGTAACTTCATTGGAGGATGCACCTTCAGATTATTCAGGTTCAATCAAGATATTATGGAAGCATGCTGATTTTTTTATAATAAATGTGAGTTCACCAAATACACCAGGACTTAGAGACCTTCAAGAATCTAAAAATTTAGAATCAGTAATAATGAAGTGTTGTGAAATAAACAAAAAATGTTCTGAAGGGGATGATAATACAGTGAAGCCTCTTTTAGTCAAGATAGCTCCTGAGTTGGATGATGGTTTTTTAGAAGATATAGTGAGATTAGTAAAGAAACATAAACTTTCAGGAATTGTAGCAACTAACACAACAGTAGATAGGCCTGAAACAACGCACGCCTCATCTGAAAAGATTTACAAGGAAGCTGGAGGTCTTAGCGGTGCTCCACTCAAAGATAAAAGTACTGAGATGATACGCAAGATTTACAAACTAACGAAAGGAAAAATTCCAATAATTGGAGTTGGTGGAATATTTACAGCTGAAGATGCATGGAACAAAATTACAGCTGGAGCTTCCATTGTTCAACTCTATACAGGTTTGGTTTTTGAGGGCCCTGGAATAGCAAAAAGCATAGTTAAGGGTTTGAAAAAGCGTGTTGAAAGTGAAGGTCTTGAATCAATAAGTGATGCA
Source organism: Euryarchaeota archaeon UBA169 (assembly GCA_002497685.1). Lineage (GTDB taxonomy): Archaea > Thermoplasmatota > Poseidoniia > MGIII > CG-Epi1 > CG-Epi1. The sequence continues at coordinate 11,284 of DAEH01000038.1, read as the reverse complement.
GTTGGAATAGAAGCCTAGTTTACTCTCTAATGATAAATTGACTTTGACACATCGGACAGCCAACTTGTATTGGCCTTTGATCAGTAGTTATTGTAATTAGACCAGAACAGCTTGGGCAAGTCAAGGTTGTAGGTCCTAAATCTTCAAAGTCAAAGAAATCTTCATCTTCCTCTTCGTTTCTGAAGTATTTAAGTCCAACAACTGCACCTAATGCCAATAATCCAGCTACGCTACCTCCAATTAGAAGTATATTACTTCCTTCATCATCATTTCCGCCTCCCCCTGTGTTAGTTTTAGCTGTGACAAATATGAACAATTTCCCACTGTTACTACTTCCTCCGTCATTGTCAACAACAGTAAGTGTTAGTTCATAATTTCCTTCATTATCAAATTTATAATTGAGGTTTTCTTGATCAATCTCTTCTGAGTTTATTCCATTACTAATTGTCCATGTAAAGCTAACAATATCTCCATCAGTATCATATGAAGTGGAACTACTGAATAAGGCATTATCTCCTACTTCTAGATTGATAAATTGTTCATTTACAGGAATGCCGTTAATTGTAGAAGTTATTGTAGCAACCGGGTTAGTGTTTTCTTCTTCAGATTCCAGAACATAAGCATAATTGCTAATTGATTCTTCGGTATCTTCTATTTCAGAAGTAATTTGTATACTTCCAGATTCATAAGGTATCCATGTAAATGAAATAGTATTTTCTTGTTTAGATATTACTTCAACGCTTTCTTGATAAAGTAAATTTTCGGCAGCATAAGTTGAAATCAATGCATTCCCATCTTTTCCACCATTATTTGCTACAGTTACGGTAATTAATGTTTCTTCACCAACGGATAAAGGGTCGTTCCATGATATACTTTTTAGTTCAAAATCTGCACTTGGTTCTTGGATTACTATATCTGTTGTTATTTCATTATTTTCTTCAGTAGTTTCTATAGGGTCAGAATTATCTAATTTAATCTTGACAGTGTTTGTTCCCTCTTCAGCAGTCCAGAGATATGTGATGGTCTTCGAGGACTCTGAAGAAACTTGTTCTCTTCCATCGTCTACATTACTTCCATCTATCAATATTTCATAATCAACGCTTCCACTTGTTTTGCCTAAATTCAAGATATCAAAATTTATTGTAATTTCATTTCCTTCTTCTAAATCACCTATAAATTCAATATTTGCAGGTGAGAAATCAGGTTCATCAGGTGCAGGCCCCACATCTACGTCAAAACTTCTTTCATCATTATTGCCGTTTTGATCATCAGGTTGTATTCCAACTAATCTAGCACTTAGTGTGTTTGGACCTCCTTCAGCAATCCATTGAGATTCAATAGTAGTTTCATCTTCAACTTCTATCACCCCACCCTGTATGGTTGAGAATTTACCTGTAGCATTATGATACCATCTTAATTCAAAATTCTCAGAGTCTTCAGTTCCTTGATTCTTTATTTTTGCATAAATATTGATGTGTTCATTATCAACAGGATCTTGATTGTCAGTCCATACTTCAGTTATAGTGAGATCAACACCTTCTGCGGGTGCAGCTCCAACGTTTATGGTTTTCTCAAGTTTATTGGCGCTAGTATCACTTTCAGATGGTGAAACATCATAGACTTCTACTTCAAGAGTATAGTCGCCTTCCTCAGGTTCCCATTCATAGGTCCATGTTGTGCTTGAATCAGTGGATATTGAGTTTAGAGAATCTTCATCGAGAGTCTCATCACCATCTACTATCAATTTTATTGATGCACTGTCTATGTCTACATTACCTTGATTTTCAATTTCTATAGTTATAGTCACGGTATCTCCCTCTAACGGAGTTTCAGGAGTAGATGTCATTTCAGTAACTACGGCATCAGGTTGATTGATATCAACTATTTCATATCCATCGATGTATCCATATCCGTAATAATAATTGTATTTGTCGCTCTCGTCAGGCTCAGATGGACTTCCATCATGTTCTCCATCCCATGCTTCAGAGAAATCCTGTAATCGGTCTCTTACTCCATTAGTGGTTGAAGTAGGCTTTAGTGAACCATCAGCCTCTAGCAATAATGCAGCTAAGCCTGCAACAATTGGAGTAGCCATACTAGTCCCACTTTTTGTTGACCAACCCTGTGCGTTACTATCTCCAAAGAGGTTAGCGTGTCCTGCAGCAGCTCTTATGTCGCTTCCAGGAGCCACAATAGATGGCTTAAGTTCATCCCAACGATCGCTATCTCCATCATCTTGCCTTGGGCCATAATTACTGTAACTAGCCAAATCATCATCGTTTCTATTGATATTATCCATATTATCCATAGCTCCGACAGCAATACTCCAGTCTGCAGCAGCAGGAGAGGGCACTTCCTCATCTCCATCATTGCCCATAGCAATGATAACTGCAATACCGGCAGCGTTTGCTTGATTAACTAATTGTGATTGAGAATCAGTACCATCACTATCACTGGTTGTTCCCAAAGACATAGACATAATGTGAACTCCATTGTTCTTTTCACCATCGTTTTCCCAATCAGTATTTACATTTTCAATACATGCTTCAATGGCTTCATTAATATCGGCAGCTGAACCAGAACCCCAGTCGGCCATTACTTTCATATCAATAAGACGAGCGCCAGGAGCTACACCGAGGAAATCTACTTCTCCATCACCATCCTCGTCATCATCACCTCCCATTCCTAGAACAGTTGATGCAACGTGGGTTCCATGTCCATCAAAATCATCAGGATCTTCATTACTATCTTCATCAGTTGTAAATTGGTAATTTCCATTACCATCAGTAGGACAACCTCCATCACAGTTCATTCCAGCAATAAATCTTCTAACGCCTTGGTCTTCGAAGACATCGAATGTTTCATGTTCATTATCAACTCCAGTATCCAAAACAGCAACATTGATACCTTCACCATAAAGTCCTTTATCCCAAACAACGGGATTATATTCAGAAGATTCTCTTACTTTAATTGCTTTGACCGCAGTGTCTAGCATAGGATAAACAGGAGCTTGCCACTCTACTAATTTCAAATCAGAAATTAAGGTTAATTCACTTACTTTACTTGCAGGAACATGGTCAATTCGAATAGCATCAATATATTTGTAAATGTGTGTTATCTCTAATCCTAAACTATTTATCTCATTGACGTGGTTAGTAGTAGTAGCAGTAGTAAACATTAGAATGACTGCAACATCATTGCCGTTTAGTACAAGGTGATTCATTCGGTCATCTATTCCATCTGCATTTTTGTCGAAGAAAGTAACTTCAAAAGTAGGTTTTTCTTCAGCTATAGAGCTCATTGGCAAAACGAGATTTAAAATCAATAATAGAACAATGCCTTTGACTCTCATATTTGTCTATCAGTGTATAGGTCTAAAAAATGTTGCATTGGTTATGTCCGTCTTATACGTAACAATAAAATAGAAAATATCAGAGCTCCAGTTGCCACAAATAAAATAGTACTTAAACTAAAATAATCTTTTGTTTTTGGTTCAGAAGTTCCTTTTATTTCTAAAACAATATTGGCAGAGATATTATCATTACCAATACTTTCTACTTCAAAATAAGCATCATAGACTATTGATAATTCAGTTTCAAGCCCTTGTGTGTTAATTTCTTTTATCTCGTATGCTTCAAGTTCAAAATAAGTCTCAGTTAAGTACAAAGACAATCCTTCTTCTAGAGTTTTTGTTAATTTGAATGTATCTTTACCGTTTCCAGTATTCGTAACTAAAATTTTAACGTTCGAATTAATATGCTGAGCCGCTATACTAACTCCATAGTATTGTGGAATAGTAATGCTAACATTTCCATAGCCTGCAATTGCTCCATATCCATTTATGATTTCAAAGGGTATTTTTGTTTCTCCTTCCTTTGCATTAATAGGCGGTTTAATTTCTATTATAACTTTACTTTCTTCTTTTACATGTAAAATAGTTTTATTATTAATTTCCCAAAGGCTAGGTAAATCAAAGTTAAAATTAACTAAATCCCAAGATTGTTCAGAGGAATCGGTAAGTGTTATTTCAGTTTTTAACCATGGGAAATAGTATCCATTATCATCAGTTTCCAATTCAAGGGTATTTAGATTTTTTACAGTAGAATCATACTCATGTGGGGTGTTGTCATAAACATAAAAGGAAAAAGAGGTTACATTATTATTAGAATCGATTTCGTAGTAATCTGATGAGACTGCACTTACATTGATACTTATTTTTCCGGAAAGTTTATTATCTGGAAATATTTCAGAATCAGTTAAAGTCCAGTTGACAATTTCATTTGGACTTAATTTGACATATTCTATTATTTTTTCGTTATCTTCATATTCTATTCTAAGTGAGATGTTGTTAGCATTGACAGTACCTAAATTGTTTATTTGACCTTTAATAAGGAAATGATCATCAATATCAACACCTTTTACTTGTGAAAAGAGCCCATCTGAGGTTTCACTGAATAGCATTGGCATATCCAGATTTAGATCAGGTAAGTTCAAATCTACAAATAAGTTATCTTTGTAATAATAATCTTGTAAATATCCATCATCGCCATATAGCGTTAATTCTATTGAATAATTCCCGGATTTTTTTGGTTGAATTAGTAAATTGTCAAAGCTATTATTTTCAATATTTTCTACAATTGTCTCAATAACTTGATCTTGTGAATTAATCATTTTCAATCTTATTATTGATGCATTTCCTGTAAAAGTTCCATTAACAAGCACACTATCGTTATGTCCTGTTCCAGTATCTATGCTTATAGAATTAACAATTTCAAAATTAGAGTCAGATTGAATTAGTGTTTCATAATTTGTTATAAAATCAAACCATTTGTTTTCCTTAATTTCAAGTTCATTATATCCATATTTCACGCCTTCAGTTGGAAAGTAAATTGTCATTCCATTTGCTCTATCTACGTTCAATTTCTCAGGTTT
>DAEH01000038.1:3023-5960 GCA_002497685.1 Euryarchaeota archaeon UBA169 | reverse complement strand
GATTCTTTTACAGAGATCACAGGTATATCTCTTTCAATTTTCACAGTCAAGTCATAAAGGTCTCTATAGTCTGGGTTCTGATCAAATCGTTGGGTATCGCTTCGTGCACTTGATATTTCCTCTCTAAAAATAGGCAATACACTATTTATTTCGGAGCTGAAATTATCTAATTCATTCCATAAATCTCCTAAATTATTACTAGATACGACTGAAGCTGTTACTGAATAGCTAGTGTAAACCGAACCGTTTCTATATGATTCTATGTAATCATTTACTACATTATATGCTAAGTCTTGATTATTTAGATCTTTATTTAACTTGTATAGCAAATTGTTGTATGTCCATCCTTCTAATGGTTCGTAGGCCTCAGAGCCATGGATCATTTCAGCATGATCTTTTAATTCATACATTATTTCAAACATACCCATTAAACAAGCATCAAAGCCAATTAATGTAAACGGAGATTCATTAGTTGTTTCTCGGTATTCTTTTAGTGAGTTATTTATCTCAGGTACAGTCAAAAAACTATTTCCGTCTTCAGCTACCTTCTCCCATCCGCTGCCATGATTCCATATTATCAATATTTTTCTTTTAGCAGGAAATGCATCAGACGCCCAGATTAGAAAATCTCTCAGTGTATCTCCATTTCCCATGTCCAATTCGTTTTGCCAAGTACTATTTACCTCACTTAAATTTTTCTCTACTAAATTATGTTTTAGTACGTGATACAGATGTGAATCATTGTCATTAATTTTATCAGTTAAAGCAACAATTTCTAAATTGTCATTAGAACCGACCATTTTCATTTCATTCAAATCGTCCGTTAATTCGTCATACAGAGTATTATCTCCAGCCATGTAAACGTAAAATCCCCATTCAGGGATGTCGTCTTCAGCTAAAACAAGATAATTAGTCGGTCCAAATATGGTTGAGAGTAAGAAAAAGGCTATAGCTATACTAATTTTCTTACTCATAAATAGTATTTGTTATATCAGTATAAAAGCTCTTTCAATTATACTTCGTTAGTATATATCCACTCAATAACATCGCCATTAGTAATAATGTTTCTGTTCGACGGGATATCACTATAAAATCCATTTAATGTATATTGCCAACTGTATCCTTCTTCTTCTTGGCATTCTTCACAATTATTTATGATGATATTAGTGACAGTTACACCTTGCCCTTCGTTAACTGTTCTGATATCATAATTCCCTTGATCACTGCCTGACATTAATAGTCCGAATACCGTAGATTCAGTAGTCGTAATCGCTTCAAAAATTATGGTGTCATTGTCTCCTGCATTAGAATAAGCGATTGATAATTTTGCAGTAACAACGGTTGAAGTATCGACTTCATTTTCATCAAGTCCTAACTCATTTACAATTCCAGCTATGATTACGATATTTATTAGTACAACTGCAAAAAATATTTTAGTTTTGTTCATAAAGAATCTTCTCGTCTTCTATGTCTAAGTTATTGCCTATCCCATGTAGAGTAAGAGTGTAAAATGGGAATCCAATCAACGTGAAAGTTACTAAGCTTGAAATAAGATGATAGAGCATAAAAGGTAAACCTAAGATATAGACTAAGACTAGGTTTTCTAGAGTGTGGTTGTATGTTAATAAAAATACTCCAAAGTTAGTCCAGATGTCATATGTTAAAGTGAGTATTATACCAGACGCTCCAAATTTGTAAACTGTGTTGGGTTTAAATCCTCCATGAATATTATCCTTAAATTTAGATGTTAAGAAAGATACAACTATAAATCCAGAATATGTAAACAAAATTATTTTCGACCCGCCAAAATATCCAAGGTATATGTCACTGGCTACAATCATAGAAATGGTAACTATGAATGTCCAATTTCTAGGTAATACTAACGCAGATAAGAAAGTAGCAACCATTATCGTTTCAAAATTTGAATAATCGTGAAGTACGATTCTCCCTACAAATCCGAGAATAAAAACCGCAGAAGCAGTTGCAATTAATCTCTTGTAATTCCGTTCCATTAATTTGCTATCTAGGAGGCTTAGATAAAAGTTGGTCGGTGGTCTTTCGTATTCCCATTAGGTAGTTATAATTTTTTCAGCCATCTTTTTCCAAATTGCACCTTTTTCCCTATTGGCCAAGGGATTTGCAGGGCTTGGATGAGGTATTTCACTTATGGTTATTTTTTTATGTTTATGACTATTAACGGCATTCATAGCCATTTTATGTGCATATTTTCCAACTCCGATAATATGTTTTACATTCATCAGTTGGGCCATATCTACAATATATTTATTACATATTTCAAAAAGTTCACTAGTAGAAGATACTTTCAATTTATCCGGAGTTATATTTTGTCCATTGTTATTGAACATCCATAATGGGAAATGATTAATAATGAAAATTTCACTAAAAGCATTTTCAGCAGGCCCATATATCTCTTCTATAAGTCCCCATATTCGTTTTCCAGAGACTTCAGGTTTCTTGCATTTAAGTCCACTAATTTCTCTTTTTGGGTGTGTAATCGTAGGCTTTCCAACTTTCAAATTTGTTATCTTTAAGTAATTCTTAACTTTTTCAGGACATCCAAAAGGAATTCCCGTGTTACCCATTCCATGTCCTGGATTCATTCCCATTATAATCGTTTTAGCTCCTAAATGGCTATATTTTTCTAAATAGCATTTATGAGGTTCCCATGCGTATTCCAAAGGATTATAAGCAAAATCAACATTACTATTTTGTTGGATTATTTCTCTCTTGTGTTTATTACAATCATTCTTCAGTTTTTTAGTAATTTCTATAATTTTTTTCCCATTAAATTGCATATTGCTTCAACCTTGATTTATTAAATATATTATGGAATGTATATATAACAAACACTCTTATTAAGGGGCTTAAGGTTAGTATAGTAGGCGATTTTATGGTAGATAATAGAATAAGTAAAGT
>DAEH01000038.1:0-2650 GCA_002497685.1 Euryarchaeota archaeon UBA169 | reverse complement strand
TATTGTTTTTGGCAGGAACTCAAGCGGGTGCTTCTGATGATCTACAAATTTTAGATATTTATGAACCGGACGGAACTCCACCCCCAAGAGAAAATACAGAATATGACTATATAGTCAAGTGGAGAAACGTAGGAACCACAGATTATACAGCTAGTGTAGTTATATATGAACCTGATGAAACAGGAGATTGTTCTTCAACGACGGTAGCTGATCAGACTGATGATTTTCTAATGTCAGCTGAAGATAGTGATGAAGTTACTTTATCTATTATCTTTGATCAAACTGGTGAAGTTTGTATTACTGCAGCAGTAAATGAGGGTGGTAGTGATTACGGTGTTTATGAGTTTTTTGTAATAGTTGAACCTGAAACCGGGGAAGCTGACCTTTATGCCTCTTTTGAAATGGATAGTGATCAAGCCGCACCAAATCAAGATGTGACTGTAGTATTTGAGTATGGTAATGACGGAGAAGTAAGTACTCAAACACCCATTACAATAATGGCCTGGTTTGGACCTTCAGATAACACCGAAGAGTACGTTATTGATCCTTCGCCAATAACTTTCCCATTCTTAAGTCCAGATCCTGACGATGATCAGATTCCATCAGAGAGAATGGAGTGGGAATATACTATTCCAGATGTGGAAGATGGAGTTTACAAATTTAAGGTAAAAATAGACACAGAAGAGAATAACACTGAAGATCCAGATTTCGGTAATAATGTAGATGTTTTTGATGTATGTGTGGGGGACTGTAGCCAGCCGGATCTTATACTAAAAGACGTAGGTCCTCAAACATTGAGCAGCATACCGGTTGAACCTGTTGCAGGTGGAATAGTTTCTTTCACATATGTAATACAGAATATTGGAGAAGGTGAAGCAATGGGATCAAGTACGAATCCTTTAGTAATGTTTTTAGAAGTTATGAAATGCCCTAGTGAAGATTGTTCAGGTCAGAATTGGGTTAAGGTAAATGAAAGCCTTGAGGTAGTACCTGCAATTCCTGGTAACGGAGGTGAGTATAGTGACGACACCTTTTTGAGATTAAATTGGAGTACTGCAGCACAAGATTCAGGTTTCTGGAATGTTAGAGTTGTTGTTGACGGTTATAATTCTATTGAAGAAACAAATGAAACGAATAATCAAAATTCTGAGACTACTTGGTATAAAATAAAGAGTGAATACCTTGAGTTAAGGGAACAAAGGCCTGATTTAATTGTCGCTAATATTGACGAAGGCGATGGTGTTGTATATGATAATGAAGTAACAACAATTCAAGTTGCAGTTACACAATCAGATCTTGCAGACAGTGCTGCTAATGGAGTCAAAGTATATCTTAGAGTAGAAGATCCAGAAGGCGGTGCAGTAGATTGGTTCCAAATAGATGAACCTAAAACAGTAGGTTTGGATGAAGGACAGACTACTTTTTTCGAATATGAATGGGTTCCTACTAAATTAGGAAGTTATGGAATTAGCGCTTACGTAGATCGGGATGATGATATTTTAGAATGGAACGAAAATAATAATGAGTTTGAAGATAAAGTAGTTACAGTTTATGAGAAACTTCCAGACTTACAGATTACCTCAGTAGAGATGTCTCCATTAAATGATGAAGGCTATGCTATGGTTGGAGTAAGTAGTGAACTTACAGCAACAATCATTAATTTAGGAGTTAGAAATATGACTGATAGCGAAGGAACCAAGCTTGAAGTAACATTCTACACTTCGTCTCCTTTCACTTCTAAGTTAGCTACAGTAAATGTGGATAAAGCTTTAGACATTGGTGAGAGTGTAGAGGTTAGCATTCCTTTTACTTTTGATGAAAATGCAGCATACAGATTTATTGTTAAAGTTGATGAATCCAATCAAATCTCAGAAGGAACTGGCGGTCCAGAATTGAACAATGAAGCAATTAAGAATGCATACGCAGTAAGTTCGGTTGATGCATATGTATCAAATATGGGAGTGGATATTGGAGATGGTCTCGCAGGTAAAGAATGTCCAATAACGTTTGAAGTAGGTGTCGCAAACATTCCTGAAGGAAGTTCATATAGACTTCATTTCAATGTATCTGTTGATGGTACATTTGGATATGGTGAAGTACTAGCAGTATCTTACCAGAATTCTACAGGATTTTATCCAGTAGGTTCAGGGTATTCAATTAATAATCAATATGGATTTATAGATTTTAATTCAAGTTACAGTAATCAAACTGTAATATTACCTTGGATTCCTAACAAAGATAGGACAGATACATACAATGTCTCAGTGGAAGTAACTAGTTCAATAAATGTAAATTTAAATAATGATATGGCATATGTAAACAAATTATCCATTGAAAAGTTAACTACAAATTTAGTAGTAGATGCTATTAAGGTAACGGATTCAGATAATTCAGCTACAATTAAAGTAACAGTTGGTTATCCACAGGGCGAGCAATCTGAGCTTAGTGTAAATGTTGCATTACATGTTTACAAGGCTTCAGACTATGCAAATGGTAATCCACCAGTAGATACATTAACGATTAAAAGTATTGAAGGTTTAATGCGTGGAGATTCAAAATCAATATCTTTTACTTGGGCAGTTAAAGACGGCAGTTATATTTTCGTAGCTATAATTGATCCCGATGATTTGATTAAAGAAGTTGATGAAAC
>DAEH01000047.1:2872-4519 GCA_002497685.1 Euryarchaeota archaeon UBA169 | reverse complement strand
GAATGCAATACTAAATATTCCTACACGACTGTCATACATTACCGTCATAAAGAAATAAAGTATAGGACCTAAAAAGGCTGCAACTTTATTGAAAAACCCAAGGAAACTGTAAAACTCAGTACTTCTAGTCTCTGGAACAATTTGAGCAAATAAACTACGTGCAAGGCCCTGTGACCCTCCCAATAAGGATCCCATGAGGCAACCAAGTACTATAAACTGAACGAAAACACTCATTCCTAATGGCTTCCACACATTATCTCTAGCCCAGATTGGAATGCTATCCAATGCTCCATCTCCTAAATTAGTTGGATGATCCTCACCGACGCTTGCAGCTCCATCTAATAAGTCTCCAGAAACACTTACACTAAATCGAGTATCATCTACCGAAGAAATAAACAAAGTTATATTTGAATTGGGAACACCTTTAAGTAAAAATTTATCCGGTTCATCTTCAGAATCTCCCCAAGACCAAACTAATAGCTCTTCTTCATCAACATTAGGCTTTGTTGGAAGAAGATATGACCATTCCCTAGCCCATGCTTGCTCATCGAATTCCTCATCTTCATACTCTAATTTTTGAGCTAATTCAAGTGTAGAATAGGACACATAAACTGAATAAGCCTCTTCCGCTTCATCCCATTCAAAAAGAATAGCATGCTCTTCGTGTGTTTCCAACTCTAATGGGGCGAAACAAAGGCCTGCGAAACAAAGAACTACCCAACCACTTATTGAAATCATTAATGCTTGCTTGGTTCCTTTGCTTTCAGCCAATTTAGTAAACAAAATAGCTGATGGAGCTGCTACAAATTGTACTATGAGAAGAGCACCTAACAAACCTAAAGTTCCAATACCTAAAACTGTAGTTCCATAAACACCAGCTAGCGCAGTTACAGTATTGATCCCATCAATAAATAAGAAATAAGCAAGCATGTAAAGGAATAAATGTGGAAAATCTTTGTAGTCTTTTAATGTTTGAGTGACTTCACCAATTGCAAATCTTGCAGCATCCCTAAACTTTAATTTTTCCATTTCATTTTCAACAGGAGGCTCAGGAACCCAACTAAAAGTGATTAAAGCAAAACCATACCACCAAATCCCTGCAGAAGCCAAACAAAATGGAATCACCCAATCTGCAGTTATCATCTGTATTAATACAAAATGAACAACCAATAAAATTCCTCCACCTAAGTAACCATATGCAAAAGCTCTATTAGAAATATCATCTAGTTCTTCTTGTTCTCCTAGATGTGGCAAAAGTGCATTGTAAAATACTCCAGCCCCGTTTAATCCTACATTAGCAATAAAATACATAACCATAATCCATATCCAGGCTGCATTGCCAAAGAACGGAGATATAGCTAATAGGATTGTTCCACCAGCTCCAACTACTGTCAAAATCTTAAGCCAACGCATTTTGACCAACCTTCTATCAGCTATAACTCCTAATGGCGGACTTATTATTGCAACTGAAAGAGTAGATATCGCAATAACTAACGACATAACTGCATCTGCAGTCATTGTTTGTGAAAAAATTGAAGCCGTTAAACCGTTCGCTTCAAAAAATAAAATAGTATACCATATAGGAATAATTGCTAATGTAACACTACACTCAAAAGCTGATTTACCCCAATCATAAAAACCATAACC
>DAEH01000047.1:0-2507 GCA_002497685.1 Euryarchaeota archaeon UBA169 | reverse complement strand
TTTAATTTTGAACCTAAACTAAATAATCTAGTAATTGGGTCTGCCATATTTATTCATGAACAACCGGTTTAAATACAAATGGCCTGTAAGTTTCTAGAAAAAAAACAGTTCATTTATTCCATTCAATTGCTTTATCTAAAAAATTCTGGAATATTTCGGCACCGTTTTCTGTATCTTCCACCTCAGGATGATATTGAACACCAGCATAGGGAAGTGTTTCATGCTGCATTACTTGAACTTGACATGCATCTGACGAAGCCATTATTCTAAAACCTTGAGGCATGCTATGAACCTCATCATTATGAGACTCCCAAACATTAAATTCTTTTGGAAATCCTTTCAATATCCACCCCTCCTCAATAAGAGAAACTAATGAAGAACCAAATTCGGGTATGGCAGCAGGTCCTGCTTTACCTTGGAAATGGGTGGCCATATATTGATGACCTACACAAATGCCCAAAATGGGCCATCTTTCTAAACCTAAATATTCTGAAGTTAAACCTAACGCCTCAGATTCACTTTCAATTCTTGGAGCGCCTCCAGATAAAACTAAAGCTTGAAATCTATCTAATTCTTCAATTGGGGTCACATTCGAAATAATCTCAGCTCTACACCCTAAATAATTAAGAACTCGATATTCACGATGCGTCCACTGTCCTCCATTATCCACGACAGCTATTGGGAAATTATCATAGGACATACTAGTTATCTGGAATCTCCTTCTTTAATCTCTCTAATCTGTCAATTCGATCCTCTGAAAACTTACTTATCGCTTCAATCACCCATCTAGGGCTCAAATGAGCTTCATCTATAATCTGTTCTAAAGTACCTCCAGTCCTCCATCTATTATCCCAATCTGGAGACAAAGAATACTCAGATACAATTCTATTAGATATCCAATTCTTCATAACACTTAGGCCTGTATTGGTAATTACCATTGAATCGGCCCATTCCTGATCGCCTACTACTGAGGATTTGTACTCAGCTGTCTGCATATCGAACAACTCCCAAGATATAGCTGAAACAATTTTAACATTAAATTTTGAACTGATCTCATCAAGAATTGAAACAACTGTATTCGTAGAACTTGTTCCTCTAACAATTACAACACCATCTTTAGGTCTAGAATCATAATCTCTTATCAAGTAAGCACCTTTGGAAGCATCAAAATGACTAGCTATTCCCAATTTTTCTCTATCTGGAACTTCAATTGCAGGTCTTGTCAAATGAAGTGCTACTATTGGAACATCTGTGGAAAATGCTGCAGCTAGGGCTGGTGCAACATCATTGTGTTCCCAAGGATGAATATTTATTATGTGGCCTTTCGGAAAAAGCTGAGTAACTCCCGGTGCAAAAATTCCAAAGTGAGTTCGACTGTCTTCTGCAGTTTCTGGGCCTGAATGGCCTGCAATCCACAACAACTTACCCACTTTTATCTGTGAATCTTGTGCGATCTGACTAAAAAGACGTATTGGACCATATTTCAGGTAACTAAATGAACCATAAGTACTAAATGATCCAATAAAACCATTAAAAGAATCAAGAGTATCTGAATTAAAATTAACCGTAGACAAACCTGCCATCATTCCTGAATTTGCAAATTCAGTAATTCCTTGAGGCATAAGAGGTGAAGAAGTGTTACTATCTTTACTATACATGCCCATATCTTCCATGTCTCCCCAACCTTTAGAAAAACCTGAAATATTAGTAGAATCTGCTAAGTCTGCTGACATTGCTACAAAAAGTGGGCGACCGTAATTTTTCCGAGAATAAGAATTAAGCCAAGAGGCCACTTTAGAAAAACCTACACGATTCGGTATCTTATCTCCAGGTTTTGCAAATAAATCTGAAGGATAATTGGAGAAATTAAATAATTCTTTATCATCTAAAGGATTAGTTTCCTTAACTGTACATGAATCTAGTTTATCTGGTACTGAATCGCCCAATTCAACTAAACGATCTGCTAAGTAATCTACTAATTCCTGATTATTGTGTAAAACGGAAAAAACCGTTTCTAAATATGAAGCACCTTGCTCTACCTGTTGTTCCCTTGTACTGGCTGCGTTTTCTCCAAAATTATCAAATTCTATTCCATACTTTGATGAAAAATCTTCCTTAGTTTTCCAAAATAAATCTGAATTTCTTTTATGTGGGGCGCCATGTGACTTTTCGTCAAATTTATGATAGCCTCGTCCTTTACGAGACTTAGCAAATATCATTTTTGGGATTGCTGATTTTGAATTGCCAATAATTAAATCATAGTAAGCTTCTGTAAAAGAGGACCAGTCCTCGCAATTATCAGTACCTTCAACATGCCAACCACTCGTTTTGAAAAGCTCTTCCGGTGTTGATTTGACTATGCTACTGAACGGACGGCTGTCTATACCATAATCATTCCAATCAATATAGTAAACTAAGTTTCCAAGTCCAAGACCCCATGCGGAATTCAAGGTTTCATGTGTAACACCAGTACTCAAGCCACCTTCACCTTCAAATGCAAAAACTTT
>DAEH01000031.1 GCA_002497685.1 Euryarchaeota archaeon UBA169 | reverse complement strand
GTACCTACTACAATCAAATTACCTCTTGACGAAATACTTACTGCAATTACGGAACTATCCAATTCTCTATGCCAAATAGGTTCGCCTTTTAAATTTACAAGATAGAGTACCTTCTGTGAACTTCCTACTGCGATTTTTCCACTTTTTGTAGATACAGAAACATCTGCTACTTTACGAATTTTTTTGTTAAACCACAGTGGCCTTCCTCTTGAATTTAAAAAAATAAGACCATTTTGAGTTCCTACTACAGTATGCTTTCCATCTGTAGTTACAGACAAAGCTGAGGGTGAAATATTTTCCCGAAATGACCAAAATGCTGAGGCTGGGCGCATGTGCTCACACATACTAAACTCTAAGAGCATTTAAATCTTTCTAAATCTTAAAGTATCAAAACTGCTGCACAAACGGTGGTACACCAGTAACCTTCGGTGTCTAATTTTGCAGTCTGAATTATAGACTTTGTCTTTACAATACGATTATCTATTTGCCATAATTCTCTTTTCTCATCCCAAGAAGCATCTGGATCAAAATTAACTCCGTATGTTGTTGCTAACATTTCTGCAGCCAAATCTTCTACATATTCTTCCATAGAATAATCATCCATTCCAATGCAATGGTGCTCAGAAAGATAACCGTAATGTTCATTATTTTTAGGAATAGCAACGCCCACTCCTGAACTAACAATATCATCAGAAGTATTGCTATCTGAACGGGCTAAAACGACAGGAACCACTTGACCGGGTTTTAAGAATTTTATACCTTCTTCTTTAGTTACAAACTCACAATTTGGAGGAAGAATACTTGAAACTGTAATTAAGTTAAGTGAAGCAATACCAGCTTCTCTTAATGCCAGTTCAAAAGAAGTCAAACGCTCTTTACTAATTCCCTTTCCTTTAGTTAAAAATATTTTTTTAGGAACCCAATCTTGAGATGTCACAACAATCATTTCAATTACTTCTATTTAATATTTAATTGTAATTAGTAAAATGCCGAACTGAAGTACACAAAAATTATATAGTGGCCCCAAATCGAACTATGTGCAAAAACAACTTACAAGGAGAATGGCCGGAGAAATTGTAATCTCTGAAAAGCCAGGCGATACTTTGAAGAAATGGAGAAATATATTCAAACTATCACAAAAAAATCTGGCATCTCTTTTGAACGTAAAACCCTCTGTAGTTTGTGATTTTGAAAAAGGTAGACGTGCATCTCCAGGAATCGCCACTGTTCGGAAATTTGTAGAAGCAATGGTAGAATACGACAAAGCTCAAGGCGGTAAAATTGTAAGTAGTATGTTTGCAAAAGATAATAACAGTGCAGTCTATGATATCAGAGAATTTAACACTGGAACTCCTATTACAACCCTAATACAAAATATTAAAGGCGAAATACTTTCAGGAAATGAAGATATTTTAGAAAGGCCAATTTACGGATACACTATTGTAGACTCGCTAAAAGCAATAACTACGTTTAACGTATTTGGTGATTTATATGGATGGTCAAATGAGAGAGCTATTTTTTTCTCAGGCGTACATTATGGCAGATCACCTATGATTGCAATAAGGGCACATCCTGTTAAACCACGAGTAGTCATATACATTAAACCAAAAACAATAGATAAGCTTGCCACTAAATTAGCTAAAATGGAAAGAATAGTTCTAGTTAAAACTGAACTTGATGAAAAGGAGATAGTTACAATACTAAAAAAATTTAATTGAGGAAAAAAATGAACGGAATCGTAAGTTATGGAGCATATATACCTAGTCACAAAATAGAGACTGGAGAAATTGCATCTGTTTGGGGTGCAGACGGTAGTGCATGGGCTAAAAATTTGAATGTTTATTCGAAATCAGTCCCTGGACCTGATGAAGATGTCATCACTATTGCAGTAGAAGCCACAAGAATAGCCATGAAAAGGGCTAAACTTAATGGAACTAAAATCGGTGCAATATATACTGGATCTGAATCTCATCCATATGCAGTAAAGCCTACCTCAACAATAGTTGCGGAAGCAATCGGGGCAACACCTAATTTGACTGCTGCAGATTTCGAATTTGCATGTAAGGCTGGAACTGCTGCGATACAAACTTGCTTAGGAATTGTAGGTAATAAACAAGTTGAAAATGGTATTGCAATTGGAGTTGATACTTCACAAGGTGCACCTGGTGATGCTCTCGAATATAGTGCATCTGCAGGGGGTGGAACAATGATTATAGGGAAAGAAAAGGTAATTGCAACAATAAACCATACCACCTCTTATACTACAGACACTCCTGACTTTTGGAGAAGAGAAGGTCAAAAATACCCTAGACACGGAGGAAGATTTACTGGAAAACCTGCATTCTTTAAGCATGTTATGATGTGCGGAAAGATGATTATGGACATGGCCGGAAGCAAACCCGAGGATTATGATTACGTGGTCACGCATCAGCCTAATGGAAAGTTCCCAATTCGGGCAGCTAAAAGTTTAGGATTTACTGAGGAACAATATAAAACTGGACTATTGACTCCAAGAATTGGAAATACATACTCTGGCGCTATTTTTCTGGGATTATCTGCTATCTTGGATATAGCAAAACCTGGAGACCGAATACTTGCAGTTGCCTATGGTTCTGGAGCTGGAAGTGATGGATTTGACTTAACTGTTACTGATGAAATAGCAAAAATGGATCGCAGTGAAACTGTAGAAGATATGATTTCGCGAATGGAAATTATTAACTATGCCACATATGCTAAGTATCGTGGAAAATTGAATATGGGAGATTCGAAATGAGGGACGTTAGTATTATTGGAGTGGGAATCACTAAATTTGGTGAATTATGGGATAAATCATTAAGAGAACTAGGTCTTGAAACTGGTCTTGCTGCAATAAATGATGCCGGAATAACAAGTAACGACATTGATGCTTTATACATTGGAAATATGGCTGCAGGCTCTACACTACAGCAGGAACACGTCAGTGCATTAATTGCAGACTATTGTGGATTAGCCAATCAGAACATTCCTGCAACACGCGTTGAGGCAGCTTCTGCATCTGGAGGATTAGCTATTCGGCAAGCATATATGGCAATTGCTGGTGGATTTATTGATGTAGCTGTCGTAGGTGGTGCTGAAAAAATGACTGATGTCAGCGATTCAGAATCATCATACACCGTTAGTATGGGGTCGGATGAACAATGGGAAGCAAAAGCTGGAGCTACATTTACTTCACTTCACGCAATTATAGCGCAAAACCATATACTTGAATATGGAACTACTAGAGAACAATTGTCGGCTGTCGCTGCAAAAAATCATTATCATGCTTCATTGAATCCTATGGCTCAATTTCCATTTGCGTTAGACCCAACTGCCGTAAGTAAATCTGGGATGGTCTCTACTCCCTTGAGAATGTTAGACTGTGCGCCTAACAGCGATGGGGCTGCTGCGGTAGTTCTATGCGCTTCTGAAAAGGCACAAAAATATACAGATAAAGCAATAAAAATTATAGGTTCTGGGCAAGCTTCTGATACTTTAAGTTTACATCATCGGAAATATTTACACCGATTTCCTGCGATAAATATCGCAGCTAAAAAAGCATTTGAAGATTGTAATAAGAAACCTAGTGATTTAGACGTTATTGAAGTTCATGATAATTTCACAATATCTGAAATTATTGCTCTTGAAGAGATAGGTGTATTCAATAGAGGAGAGGCTGCGCAAAAAAGTATGGAGGGTGAAACTAGGTTAGGTGGAATTATGCCAACCAACACAAGCGGCGGTCTGAAAGCAAGAGGGCACGCTCCAGGAGCTACAGGAATTGCTCAAATAATTGAGCTTGTTAAGCAACTGCGCGGAGAAGCTGGAGACCGACAAGTTGAAAATGCAAAGTTAGCCCTTGCAGAAAATCATGGTGGTACTGCAGCTACTGCAGTTGTCCACATCTTGGAGGCTGAATAATGTCTGTACCTAGATTCTGGAGAGAGTTGGATACGAGATACAATTTAATTGGTTCATACTGTAAGATAACTAATACATATCATTACCCAAGAAGAAGTTTCAATCCTGAAGCGGGAAGAGATTCAATTGGAAGTATGGAAGACTACCAGTTCAAAGGAACTGGAACTGTAGTCACAGCTACAGTTGTACACCAAGCTCAAACAGGTTATGAAATGTTTGGACCATATTGTATGGCCATTATTGAATTAGATGAAGGCCCTAGAATAACTTCACAGATCGTTGATTGTGAACCTAATAATGTTAAATCTGGAATGAAGGTAAAGTCTGTATTCAGAAAACTAGGTGAAGATAGTGAAAGCGGAATACTTCATTATGGTACAAAGTTTATTTTATCTGAAAAAACAAATACTGAAGACTCTAATGAAGACACTATTGAAAATATAGAGCTATAGCTCGAAACTTATATATCTACTAGTGAAGGGTAACAGTTCTCTATGCCTGAAAAAAATAGTGAACTGAAAGACCCTCGTGAATGGGTAAAAGACTTAGATATAGAATCTACAGAAGATATTGCAGTTCCAAAAATGCTTGTTGATCAAGTAATAGGTCAAAAGCAAGGTGTAGAAATTGTAAGGAAGGCTGCAGAACAGAAAAGACATGTGATGCTTATTGGCGATCCTGGAACTGGAAAGTCAATGCTTGCAAGGTCTATGTCTGAATTGCTCCCAAAAGAAGAACTCCAAGATGTCCTTGTATATCATAATCATGAAGATAATAACGAACCAAGAGTAAGAGTTGTTCCCTCCGGAAAAGGTAAAGAAATTGTTCAAGTTCAAAAAGCACAAGCTATGATAGAAAAGGAGAAGAAAGCCAAATCTCAGATGTTAATAGTTTTTACAGTTGTTGGTTTTGGAATTCTATGGTTTGTAACTACTGGATTTAGCAACCCCATGATAATTTTTTACAGCTTAATTGCTGCAGCATTTATATTTATGGCAATGCGATATACTAATCAAAGAAATGATACTGCAAATGTGCCAAAAGGATTAGTTCTCCATAAATATGATTCTGAAGCTGCTTTTATTGATGCCACAGGCGCCCACGCAGGAGCCTTATTAGGAGATGTGAGGCATGATCCTTTCCAGTCTGGAGGTTTAGAAACGCCAGCTCACGATAGAGTGGAAGCTGGAGCAATACACAAAGCGCATCGTGGAGTATTATATATCGATGAAATGAATCTTCTAAGAATGGAATCCCAACAAGCTCTTTTAACAGCAATACAAGAGGGGGAATTTTCAATATCTGGACAGTCTGAAAGATCCGCAGGAGCTATGACAAAGACAGAACCCGTACCTTGTGATTTTGTTTTAGTAGCTGCAGGAAATTTAGATGCAATACAAGGGATGCACCCTGCACTTAGGAGTAGAATTCGTGGTTATGGATACGAAGTTTACATGAACTCAACTATACCTGATTCACAGGAAAATCGTGAAAAATTGGTTCGCTTTATAGCTCAAGAAGTTGCAAAAGATGAAAAAATAGGACACTTCTCAAAAGGAGCTATTGGAGAAGTAATACATGAGGCTCAGAGAAGGGCTGGAAGACAAAATCACTTAAGTTTAAGACTAAGAGAATTAGGTGGATTAGTAAGAGTAGCTGGAGATGTTTCAATCGAACTTGGTGAAGATACTGTAACAGCTGAACATGTTATGACTGCGAAAACTATTGCTAAACCGTTAGAGCAACAAATTGCAGATAGGTATGTAGAAAGAAGAAAAGATTACAAAACTTATTCTATTGAAGGTGCTGAAATTGGAATGGTAAATGGCTTAGCTGTAATGGGTGCAAGTTCAGGAATGGCCGAAATGGCTGGAATTCTAATGCCAATTGTAGCTGAAGTTACACCTGCTCAGTACAAAAATCACGGTAGAGTGATTGCTACTGGAAAATTAGGAGAAATTGCAAAAGAAGCTGTTGAAAATGTTTCAGCTTTGATTAAAAAATATACTGGAGAAGATATTTCAAAATATGACATACACGTTCAATTTGTCGGAGCATATGAAGGTGTGGAAGGGGATTCTGCATCGGTGTCAATTGCAACTGCAGTAATCTCGGCACTTGAAGATGCTGAAATTGATCAAACTGTAGCCCTAACTGGTTCCCTTAGTGTTAGAGGACAGGTTTTGCCAGTTGGTGGTGTAACTGCAAAAATTGAAGCTGCTGCTGCGACTGGAGTGACTAAAGTAATAATTCCAGCCATGAATGCTCAAGATGTTTTACTAGATTCAAAATATAAGGAAATGGTAGAAGTCATACCTGTTTCAACTCTTAAAGAGGTTCTAGACAATATACTCATAGCAAGTCCAAGTAAAGAAAGTTTATTAGATAATTTAACAAAGTTCATACCTAGTTCTCAATTTTCCAATAAAGTTAACAAACCATCTGTTTAGTATATTAAAATTTTTCCATATTTTCCTAAACTCTCTGACAATTCATCAGGATTATCTGAAACTGCAATTACAGAAGTTCCTAAATGTGCAACTGAAGAAACGGCTCCCAATGGTACTGAATCTAAAATCTCTACCAAATTTCCATTAACCAATCCTGCATTATCAGTGAAATTACGACCTGCTTTTATCACTGAACGAATGTCATAATCTGTAATTACTAAGTTTGAGGATACTGTATTGATTATCTCAACCCATTCAGAATTTGATATTATTTCAGAAGTATTTCTCCCTAAACCTGAAACACAAATCACTAGCTTAGAATCAATATTATAGGTATTAAATTCTCCATTTGCACCTGGTGACTTTCTCTCCACAATTAATGGAAAATTCCCATCTGAAATTGCGGAAGAAATAGCTACAACATCACCTAAACCTGTTTTGTACTCTATTTCAGCTTGATGGGCTGCCAAAGTACAATTATGTAAATTCTTATCTAACTCAAGACAAGCTGCTAATGCTGAAGCTCCTGAAATACCAAAACCAGCTCCGATAGGTAAATCTCTTCTCAAATATATAGATAAACCTTTGTTACCATGACCCAATAATTCTATAGCCCTAGAAACTACAGGATCATCTATAGCTTGATTTTCAACAAAAATTACATTCTCACAATTTTCCTTATTTTCATCAACAATTGAGCAATAAACTCCTTGAGGTAAAACAATTCCCAAGCCTGTTGATCCCATAATTAAAGGGTCCGAGTGAGGGTGAACTGCAAAAGTTAAACTAATATGTCCTGGAGCAAAACTCATATAATTTTTTGGTACAACTTAATAGTTTCATCTATTGTATTGTCCCATGTCCTCCGCTTGATTGCATAATTATATGCAGATTCGCCAATGCGATTTAACTCTTCCCTATCATTTATCTTATCCGAAACTAGAGATGATAACGTTCCCGGCTTAGCCAAGAAGGCCTTACCTTCTGTGGCCTCTCTAACTGAGGGAAGGTCTGTAGCAAAAACTGGTAATTTGCAGCCCATGTATTCGTATATTTTTAATGGTGAAAAACCATAATCCAGATTAGGATAAGGGGCAAGACCAATATCAGCTTCAACAAGTAGCCTTGGAACTTTATCTCTTTCTAAACGTCCGATATGATGAAGATTATCTAAAGTAGGTAAATTTTTACCATAACCTCCACCTGCAACTACTACCCCTAGAGAAGGATTATCTTTAGCTACAGAAATTATCTCTTCAATTCCATGCCAAGGACCCAATGCACCCACAAATACAGCTAATTTTCCATTAATACCCAATTCTTCTTTAATTCCTAATGGTTTTGCATTTGGAAGAAATAAATCACTTTCATAACCATTTTGTATAACTTCGAAACTTACTGCTTTAGAATTCCATTTTGTTATTTGGTCTCTTAAAACTGCACTAACTGCAAAACCTCCATCTGCTTTTTCAATTTGATTGTAACAAGATTCCATCGCTTTCTTATTATATAACCAATATTTAGCAAATTTAGTTGCTGATCTCTCTGAACGTATCCAATTATCATCAACTTGTAATATCGATTTTACTCCAGATTCAGATGCAGCTCTAACGCCTGAACCTGCAAAAATATATCCCCTATCATGCACTAAATCATAATTCTTAGTTTTCAATTCTTTCAATGTTGATTTATAGGAATTATATGTAAAAAATAACCTTTCAAAGGGCATCTTTGGATCATTTATTGAGAGAAAAGTAAGATTATTATTGAAATCCTCTTTTAATTTATCGGGATCATATCTACAAAGTAGTGTAACCTGGACTCCTCTCTTGGCCAGACCGTTAGCTAAGGCCAATTGGTGTAATGTTTGACCTAACGTATCAGGCACCCTAACTGAAGGAGCAACCATCAGAACTTTCATAATTATCCATAATAGACAGGTTTTAGAACTACCGCCATGGGCTACTGTGGCAAATATATGTGTAATTTGTGATAGAGAATTCTTCAATCCCTTTGATCAAAGAGTTTACAAAGAAGTAAAATCTATGACTAAAAATGGACATAATGTTGAAATTATAACGCCACATAAAAATACTGAAAATACAAAAATAAATGAGGTTTTAGTACACGGCATTGGTACGGGGGGGCCATTTGGTTTAACTGCTTTAAAAATTCTGAAAAAAGCAATTGAAAAAGAATATGATTTATATTATTGCCACGAACTTGATCCTCTTGTTTACAGCTGGATACTCAAAAAAATAACTGGAAAACCTGTAATTTGGGATTGTCATGAATATTTAGTTCCTATGAAGAGAGAATTGCAAGGAGATTTTTCGGCACTTTTAACTAAAGTCGTGATTAACTTGGCCGCACCTAAAACGGATCATATTATCACTGTTGATAATACTCTTGCAAAACAACTCCGAAGATTTAGACCTGTAACCGTAATCCCTAATTATCCAACTATTGAAGATTTCCCTTTACCTAAAATCAAGATGAAAAGGAAATTGCCAAATATATTGTACGTGGGAAGTTTAACTGAGGAAAGAGGCGCTCAGAAAATGATAAAGGCATATAAAATAGTCAAAGAAAGTATTGAAGCTGATTTGACCATTGTTGGAGGCTTTTATGATTCGAAGTTAGAGAAATGGGCAAAGGATTATGATTCTAAATATAATTTAAATATTAATTGGGAAGGTTGGATAAGGTATACTGATTTAGCCCCTTATTTTTCTGAAGCAGATATTGGACTTTGTATACTTCAAGATTCTGAAAGATACATGAAAGCAATAGCCACAAAAATATTTGAATATCTAATTATGGGATTACCTGTAGTAACGTCAAAAGGGCACATGTCAGATAAATTAGTAAGAAAAGATAATTTTGGAATCTCTGTTGATTCATCCAATGAAAATGAGATTGCACAAGGAATTATAACAATACTAAATCAAAAATCTATTCAGGAAATAGCTGAAAACACAATGCAGTTCTCAAGGGACAAATACGTATGGGAACGAAGGGAAGAAAAAATAAGCAAGATAATTAATAAATTAGTATAATATTTTATATACACTGAAACAAATGTTAAACTGAGTTACTCGCTCATTAAATTGGAGATGAAATTAAAAAATGTCGAATTCACCTGGAAAATATGGAAACGTAAGAGAATTCTTGGATAATCTTGGTAATGAAAAAATAAAAATTTGCCGAAATTGTAGTGCTGTTTTCAGTTACCAAAATGAAAGCACAACACTCTGCATATCATGTGATTTTGAAGAAGAAATTAGTACTTTACCTGCTGTTGTGGAAATTGAAGATCAATTTGAAACTGTAGAAGCTCAACCTGCCTTTGCAACGGTCCAACCTGCAATTATAGAAGCTGAACCTCTAGTAGCTGAAGTTGACATTATCGAAAGTGATAGTGATTGGGAAATGGACTCTTTTGATGATATGGAAATTGAGGCTCCAGAGGATAAATCAATTATGGAAGTCGAAACAGTTGAAATTGATACAGTCCCAGAAGCTGTTGAAGCTGAACCTGTGGTAGAAGCTGTTGAAATTGATACAGT
>DAEH01000009.1:1320-9682 GCA_002497685.1 Euryarchaeota archaeon UBA169 | reverse complement strand
CTACCGCATAAAAAGGCTTTCTTAACAAAATAATGGTTGAAATAAGGCTTAAAACCGGATAATTTAGGCTAATTTAGCTAGAATTTCTTCTCTATTAGGCTCAACAAGAATCGATTTATCTTCAAATACAATAACTGGAATTCTTCGCATTCCATTGTTTAACTCAATAGCTTTTTTTGTAGCTTCTTCGTCATTTGCAATGTCTATGTAATCATAAGTTACATTATTTTCAGCAAACACTTGCTTTGCCAGTATACAATCTCCACATGTTGCAGTTCCGTACATTAGTATTTTACTCATAATCTTCCTCTGAATATGAGTCTACATCTAAACAAGAACATATTAAATTTCGGTCACCATGGGTATTATCCACTCGGCCAACTGAAGGCCAAAACTTATTTGTCTTTAGCCAAGATTTAGGATAAGCTGCTATTTCTCTAGAATATTCATGATTCCAGTCATCTGAGGTTACTTCAAGTGAAGTGTGAGGCGATCCTAGAAGAGGGTTATCTTCACTTGAAAACTCTCCTTTTACTATTCTATCAATTTCATTCTTGATTGAGGACATAGAGTCGCAGAATCTATCTATTTCTGCCTTAGATTCTGATTCTGTGGGTTCAATCATCAAAGTATTAGCAACAGGCCAAGACATTGTTGGCGCATGAAAACCATAATCCATTAATCTTTTTGCTATATCGTCAATCGTTAGACCTGCCTCTGTGATTAGATTACGTGTATCTAAAATACATTCATGAGCGATAAGTCCGTTATTTCCCTTGTATAAAATTGTATAATCACTAGATAACTTACTAGCCATGTAATTGGCATTAAGTATTGCAATTTCTGTAGCATATTTCAGACCTTCTGAACCCATCATTGCAATATATGCCCAAGAAATAGGTAGAATACTAGCACTTCCCCAATGCGTGGCAGATACGGGACCTGTTTTGCTATTGGCCTTATAATCATCCATTGGGTTAGAAGGTAGAAAATCTGCTAAATGCGATGCTACGCCTATAGGACCCATACCTGGCCCCCCCCCACCATGAGGTATGCAGAAGGTTTTGTGTAAATTGAGATGGCATACATCTGCTCCTATGTCTGCAGGTTTGCACAAACCTACCATAGCATTCATGTTTGCACCATCCATGTAAACTTGACCTCCATGTTTATGGACTAAATCACATATCTGCTTGATTTTTTCTTCGAATACACCGTGTGTAGAAGGATAAGTTATCATTGCAGCTGATAAAGAAGAAGAATATTGTTCAATTTTAATTCTGAAATCTTCTAAATCTATATTTCCCTCATCGTCGCAAGATACGCCTACTACTTTCATACCTACCATCACTGCAGATGCTGGATTAGTTCCGTGAGCTGAAGTTGGGATTAAACAAACATTACGATTACTATCTCCACGATCATGATGGAATTCTCTAATTGCAAGCATTCCTGCATACTCTCCTTGACTGCCTGCATTAGGTTGAAGTGAAAGCTTTGAAAAACCCGTAATATCACAAAGCCAATTTTCTAGATCTGTGAATAAATTAAGATAACCTTCTGACTGACTTGCGGGGATATAGGGATGTAAATTAGCAAACTCTGGCCAAGTAACTGATTCCATTTCCGTAACTGAATTAAGTTTCATTGTACATGAACCGAGTGGAATCATACTAAAATTAAGAGATAAATCTTTTGCCTCTAATCTGTGAATATATCGTAACATTTCAGTCTCTGAATGATATGAATTGAAAACGGGATGCTCTAAAAATGAATCTGTTCTAATTAAATTTGAAGGTATACTCTCCATTGAAGGCTCAACCCATGGAGAATCAAATATGTCAAGAATAACATTGATATCAGCAATTTCAACCGTCTCATCAAAGGATATTCCTACTGAATCTCCATAATTCCAAAAATTATAATTCTTTTCTAAGCCTAATTCGATTATTTTTTTAGAGTCACATTTGACTCTAATCGTGTCAAAAAAGTTATCTGAATATAATTCAAACCCGTTAGTTTTAAGGCTTGTAGAAAGGACTCGTGTAAAGTAATTTACTCTAGTCGCTATTTCCTTTAACTTATTTGGACCATGATATATTGCATACATTGAAGACATGATTGCTAACAAAACTTGGGCAGTACAAATGTTACTAGTCGCCCTATCTCTACGAATGTGCTGTTCTCTTGTTTGTAATGCCAATCTTAATGCATCATTTCCATGCGAATCCTTAGAAACACCAATCAGCCTTCCTGGAAGATTTCTTTTTAGCTTATCTTTAGTTGCTATAAATGCAGCATGAGGGCCTCCAAAACCCATTGGAACTCCAAATCTTTGCGAATTGCCAATTACTATGTCTGCACCCCATTCACCTGGTGATTTTAACAAACAAAGTGAAAGTAAATCTGCAATAACTATTACTAAGCTATTATTCGAATGAGCCTTTGCTACTAATTCTGAATAGTCAACTACTGAACCTGATCTATTAGGATACTGGACTAGGACTGCAAAAGTGTCCTCGTCAAAATTAAAATCTTCTAATGTGCTATTTTTAACTTTGATTTCTAAAGGTTCAGCGCGAGTTTTGATTACATTAACCGTTTGTTGATTAATATCATCTAACACTGCAAAGGTTGAACGCTTACCTCTCAATGCATTACATGCCATACTCATTGCCTCAGCTGCAGCCGTAGCTTCATCAAGTAATGAAGCATTGGCAATATCCATACCTGACAAGTCTGAAATCATTGTTTGGAAGTTTAATAAAGCTTCCAGACGGCCTTGTGCTATTTCGGCTTGATATGGAGTATATTGAGTATACCAACCAGGATTCTCAAGAATGTTTCTTTTAATGACTCCTGGAGTTATAGTTCCATAATATCCATTTCCTAGATAACTTTTGTAATTCTTATTTTTTGAAGCATACGATTTTAAAATTTTCAAAGCTTCTTGTTCGCTAACTCCTTCATCGATATTTAACTTTGAATTAAACATTATTGAATCAGGGATTACATCTTTAGTAAAATTAGATAATGAAGAATAACCTAATTCACTCAACATTGATGTTACATCATCTTCTGAAGGACCTACATGACGCTGACTAAATTTGTCTGGATGTTTAGCGTAATTATTCATGATAATTTACATATAAATCCGAACGGGCAATATGAATGTTGCGCCTAAATTAGGCATCCGTTCCATTTATGTGCCCTTTTCTAACTAATGACTTCCATGGTAGTAAATGCCACAAGGCTTTTCACCGTGGAAGAGGCAAATAGCCTCCTAGATTTAATTAATCCCATAATTATTGAATTGTCTGATTATTCAGTAAAACAAGAGATGCTTGAAGAACAGTTAGAAGAGATTATGGAAGAAGTAAAAGATGATTACCGTGCAGCTCTAAGGCCAGGTTGGGAAGAACTGCAGCTTGAACTAGAAAATAATATAAATATAGTAAATAATTTGAATGTAGAACTAGGGAAAATGGGTATAGAAATTGATGATCCTGCACTAGGAATTGTTAACTTCCCATCACTAAGAGGCATAGAAACCGTCTTTCTTTCCTACAGGTTAGGTGAAAAATCTGTTAGACATTGGCATGAATTTGATGAAAACTATGATTCAAGAAGACATCTTGAAGAAGAATTAGACATCATAAAACAATAAACTCTTTTGAATGGGGTCGAAATAGACACATATGCTTAAAGCAAAAGAAATAATAATTTTTATGCCTGGAGAAGGTGAAAAAGAAGTATTCAAGAACGTTGAGTTCCAATCTAATCCAGAAGCTGGTTTACTAGCCATATTCAAAAACGATGGAAAAGAATCTGTCATGTTCTCAGGACTTAGCTTCAAAATTGAAATGGATGAAAAAGATGCTAAAGAATCTTATGACTTAGCACAAAAGGCACATCTAATGTCTAAAGATCAGATGAAAATGATGTTAGAGCGAGAAACAGGACCAACCGATAGGTTTAGTTCTTCTTTTGGATAATGCCACAAATTAAATTAGTCGTTTTCGACATGGATGGGACAATTATTGAACCTCGCTCATCATGGGCTATGATTCATGAACACTTCGGAACTGACAATACTGAGATGTTGCAATTATATATCGAACACAAAATTTCTGATAAAGAATTTGTAAAAGCTGATATTCAACTATGGAATGCAAAAAGTGATGTTCCTGTTAACGAAGCATACATTAATTCAATACTAGACAAAGCTAAGCCAAGAGAAGGAGCTGAAGAATTGATTCATGGCTTACATGAAGCTAAAATTAAAACAATTATTCTTTCAGGCGGAATCCAATACCTAGCAAATAAATGGGCTAAGAAATGGAATATGAATGATGCATTAGCAAATGATTTAATTGATGATGAAAAAGGGAATTTGACTGCAATAATTAATTCCAGCGGGCACAACAAAGGGCCAGTTATGGAAAAAATGATTCAAAAGTACAATTATGGAAAAAATGAAATCGCTGCCATTGGTGACACGGTAGTAGACATACCCACTTTTGAAAGGGCTGGATTATCTGTTGCCGTTAATACTGATGACGAAAGAGTCATTAGTAAAGCCAACTATCACTTAAAAGGCAACTTAACTGAACTAAAAAAATTAATTATTAATTGGTAAAAAACTATAAAACTCTATAGGCATGGCTAGAAACATGAAGCTCCAGAAAAAAATAATTTTCCCACTAGTATTTTTCCTTGCGATTATTCTTGTTGGACAAGTTAAGGGCGATGAAGAAGACATCTCTATTTCTGCACTAAAATACACTAATGACTTAGAAACTGGTGAGGAAGTTATTCTTATTGGTAATGGAAAAGATTACGGTACAATATACAACTACAAAATGTATGATGATGATGATGATCAGTACCGAAGTAATGATGATAACGGAAATAATGACGATTGTGATGTTCAAAATTGTCTTCCTCAAAATTGGTATACTACAGACTTTGATGACTCCGATTGGAGTAAAGGTGCTGCACCCTTTGGTGATGAAGAAATGGATGGAATCAACCCTGCAACTATCTGGGAATCTGATGAAGGATCTGATCCTGGCGTCTTAAATGATAATCTTGTGATAAGGCATTATTTTAATTACACAAAAGAAGACAATATACTTAGTGCAACACTAAAGATAGTGCACAATAATTACTATGTTGCTTATCTTAATGGTGAACTCATTCGAAACTGCTATTACTATAATTATCATGATGATTGTTATGAAAATAACCCTGAATACTGGAAAACAAATGGCGATAATTTTCTAACATATGATGGAAGTAGTGAATCTGGACCAAATCCTGATTGGTTAATTGATGGTGAAAATTTACTTGCAATCTTAGTTTATGACCATTGTTGTTATCAGGGAGATCCTAATCAATGGATAGATGCAGAGCTTGTAATTAATGTACAATCATGGAAGGATAAACCTATTGTTCTAGGAGATGATCTAGCTCTTGGAATTGATTTTTTCAATAATGAAGAACATAATGTTACAAACATTAACGTTAGTCTGGAGATTGATGGAGAATTATTTGCGAATGATACTATAAATATACTGGAAAATGAGACCTATGAATGGCTTGTAGAATGGACTCCTACGAGGTTGGGAACTATCAACTTAACTGCTAAAGTCTTTGACAACGCATTTACCAGAAGTGTACATATTGGGTATTACGCATATAGCCTAGATTTCTCATCTACACAGCAAGCAACTGAAATTGATAAAACTATTGAATATCTATTTAACATTACAAATGAAGGAGACGTAAACGATAATTTTACATTTTATTTAAACCAAATTCCTAATGACTGGGAATATTCATTTTCACCAAATATTGCAGATTTAGAACCAAACGAATCTATTGAAATTAAACTTAATGTTACAGTTAGTGATAATGCTCAAGCTGGGGACTATAGGATCTTTCCTGTAGTCTTTTCACAATACTATTCTCAAACTATAGAGACTCTGGTACACTCTGGCGTTAGTAATTCTACCGTATATTCTTATGGAATATGGAATAATAGTGACTTTCCTGATGATTTTTATAAAATGGATTATAATACTTCAGGCTGGGAAACTGGAGCTGCTCCTTTTGGTAATGATGAATTGAGAGGCATATCTCCCAATACAATATGGCTTACTGATGACAAAAATTATACACATATTGGAGCACGTCACTGGTTTAATTACAGTGGAGATTTAGATTTCAGTGAATTAAGAATAAGAATAGCTCATGATGATTACTTTCGTGTGTATCTAAATGATAATCTGATAAGAGATTGTTTTAGTGGCTGGGGTTGTGGAGGAGATGGCCGTTATTGGGAAGAAACGATTAATATCAACAACTCATGGCTAAATGAAGGGCAAAATGTGATTGCTATCGCAGTCAGAGATAACACCCAAGGTTGGGGAGGTGGTGACGGTGGCGACGGAAGGCAGTGGCTTGATCAAGAGTTAGAAGTGGCAAATTTGAGATCTAAACTTTGGGCTTTTCAAGAGATTTATGAAGAACTTATTGTCTCAGTTAATGAAACGTACGAATATGAGATATTAGTACCTATTCTTACCAAAGAACTAGAAGATTCTGAACCATATGAATTTACTATCTGGATTCTAAACAGAGGAAATATCGAAGATAGATATAATGTCTCAATAAGCCTAAATGATACTGAAAATTTCAATATTATTAGTTACCATGAGGAAATGAGTGTGCCCTACGGTTCAGATGGTAATATTGAATTAATTATCTCACTGAATGAAAATATTAATGAGTTTAAGTTGGGAGAATTTAACATAACCATCACTTCTCTTAATTCAACCGATAATAAAGTAAAACAGACTAATATTTTTGCTAAATTATATGTTCCACCAGATTTGGTAGCTCCTGCAACATATGCAGTAAGCCCTGAGTTAGTAAATTCAACGTCGTTTGAAGTTTACTGGTATGTTCAAGATTGGTATAGAAATAATTTAGAATCGGGAAATGATACTAAATATGTTATAATTCAATACTCTACTGATAATGGTACTGATGGAAATTCGTGGAGTGAATGGGAGATATGGGGGAACTTTACAGCTGAAGAAGGAAAAACACTCTTTACTAATGCAGAAGGAAATCAGCAATATCGTTTTAGATCAATTGGTGGAGATGACGATGGGAAAGTTGAAGATAAAGAAGACAAAGTAGACAATATTACTTTCGTTGATATCGCTTCACCAAATATAGATATCACAAAAGTTACCTCTTCCTTATTTGATAGTATTATTGAAAATAATTCTACAAACACAAAAACAATTGAACTATTCTGGAATGCTGAAGATAATAATGAAATAATTGTTGGTTACGACTTTTATTATAAAACTGAAAATAGTACGTGGATTCTGTCTCGAGAAAATTTCAACCAAAAATCAACTGTTTTTTATGCTGAAAGCGAGGGGTATTATCAATTCAAAATTATTGGAGAAGATTTAGCAGGAAATAAAGGATTTGATGTGACTAACATTATACTAGTAGATACAATGGGTCCGAATGTTACTATCTCTAATATTCCTAGTTTTACAGATGCTGAAAATATTTTACTCAACATAGAAACATTAGAAGATATTACTAATTTTACTATATTTTATAAATTGAATAAAGAAGGTGAGAACGATGCGAATATGGCTTGGCAAGAATTTGGAGATTATACTCTAGATAGTTTACCTATTGAAATTCCTGTTCAAAATAAGTATGAATACCAGTTTAGATTATTGGCATTTGATTCTGTAGGCAATTATGGAGAAGATACTGCTAATACGTTAATAGATAGAGATAGGCCTTCAAAAATAAGAAACTTACAGATTTCTCAAGGAAAAACTATAATTAATTCAACGACAGACGTGCTAATCTCATTTATGTCTTCACAGTCTCAGGACTTAATTGAGTATCGAATTTACAGATCGGAATCTGTGAATGAAACTGGACTACTTTTAACTGAAATCCCTTACGGTGAACAATACTTATCTTACAAAGATTCTAAGGTAGAAATGGGAACAACCTATCATTATTCTATTGTGGCTGTAGACAGAATGAATTTCGAATCTGAGCAGGAAAGAGGATTTCTTAATTTAGCTGTTGAAGAAAAGGTAGTAATCAAAGAAGAGGAAAACGAGTCAAATTTAACTAATATTTTTATCGGACTTGGCATTGTAGGAACTACTGCTGCAGTAATAGCATTCGTAGGGCGGAAATCAACCGAAGAAATCGTTCAAGTTATGGGTGAAATCCCTGGAAATATTATCGAAGAAAAATTTAGTGAAATTGACGGGGAGTTACTATGTAATTCATGTGGTGCAATGTT
>DAEH01000009.1:0-886 GCA_002497685.1 Euryarchaeota archaeon UBA169 | reverse complement strand
CCAAAAGAACTTAACAGTATGAATTCTGAAACCAGAAAAGAACTTGCAACAGCTTTTGAAGAACTGGAACTTGATAAGGAAGTAAATATTTCTATTTTGACAGGTTCACCGGGTAAAGCTTTCATTGCAGGCGCAGACATTAAAGAATTCTCAAAAATGGAAATAAAAGATCGGAAAGTGATGAAAGAAGATTGGAGAATTACAGAAGTTATAGCTAATTCTACTAAACCTGTGATTGCTATGATTAATGGATTTTGTCTTGGAGGTGGGCTTGAAATCGCAATGGCTTGTGATTTAAGAACTGCAAGTAAAAACTCTAAATTGGGTCAACCCGAAATAAACATAGGAATTATTCCTGGTGCTGGAGGCACGCAAAGGCTGACAAAACTTGTAGGCGAAGGTCGATCAATGGAGTTGATTTTAACCGGAAATATGATATCTGCTGAAAAAGCTGAAAAATGGGGATTAGTTAATTTAGTAACAGACGAAGAATTACTAGAGGAGATGACTATGGAAATAGCAAAGCAGATTGCTGAAAAATCTCCATTTGCAGTTGAAAGAGCTAAGAAAAGTGTGAAACTAGCTTCAAATACTTCAATGAAAAAGGGTCTCAAAAAAGAACAAGAACTTTTTGTTGAATGCTTTAAATCAAATGATGGGAAAGAAGGAATTAAGGCATTTATTGAAAAAAGAAAACCTGAATTTAAAGGTAATTAAGAATAAAATTGAGATTAGCGCAGAAAGTTGAGTATATATCTTCCAAATTGGAAAAATTATACCCTAATCCTGACATTCCACTTGATCATGAAAATAATTTCACATTTTTGATTGCTGTAATGCTAAGTGCTCAAAGTACTGACAAAAAAGTAAACGAAATTACGCCAAA
>DAEH01000081.1 GCA_002497685.1 Euryarchaeota archaeon UBA169 | reverse complement strand
AACAATCCAAGATTATCAAGCAATGAAGTAGCTCTTTTAGTTAGAGATCCTCCTTCGTTATCTTTAGCTAAAGTTTCAATTTTATCTTCAACTACATAAGGTAGTGTAGCTTTTTCAGGTATTTGATGGCCTCTAGCTAAGACATAAGATTCTTGAGAAGTAGCAGCTAATGCAGATTTGAACGCTTTCTTATTTTCTTTAGAGTTAATTTTCAAGTTCCAATCTTTTTCAGCTTTAGGAGGGTGAGCGCGCCTACCTCCAATTGTATTTGGAGCCTCAGCACCGCGACCTCCGCCTCCGTTTTTACGAGGAGTTCTTGCCATACCTCGGCCTTTACCGGGCCACGAAACAGAATGCCTGAATCCAGCACCTTTTGAGGCACCATATGGCTGTCTTCGGTTTGAACGAGCAGCTCTTACGGCTTTTCTAATTAAATCTAAGCGTACAGGTTCACTAAATGCATCAGGTAGCTTTGCTGACTTTTTTGAGGCTTTTCCTTTAATTGAATAAATTGGTACTTCCATAATTATACTCCTTGTTGGCTCTCCTGTGAAATCATTGTAATTTCAGGCGCAACTATTGCATTTGTTTTCTTACCGTGGAATCTAACTGCTTTTCTAAATCGAATTAAACGCTTACTTGGCCCTGGTAAAGAACCATGCATAATTGCATAATTTCCACGAATTAAGCCATAATTCAAAAATCCACCTTTTGGATTAATATCATCAGGATTATCTCCAATTTTTAATAATCTTTTATTGTATTCAGTACGTTGGTGGTATCCAGTTTGTCCAGCTTGTGGAACTGTGGAAACAACATACCCTGGACTGAAAGGCCCTAAATTTCCAATCATTCTGCGGTGTTTCGAATTTTTATGTGTTAATAATTTGATACCCCAGCGTTTTACATGTCCTTGGAAACCATATCCGGTTGTAACCGCAATAGCGTCTAACATTTCACCATCTTCGGTAAAATCCGTCATTGTGAATTCTTTCCCCATCATTCCTTTTGCGAATTCAATTTGAGCGTCAACAGACCCTCCGCCTACTGCCATTTCCATTATTTCAGGTCTTTTCTTTGGAATTCCAGTAACCATTCTTGGTTGCGTGTGAACTAATAGTCTTACTTCTTCTAAATCACTATCAGACATTTTCTTCCAAGCATCTTTAGCATTATGTCCTTTAGGAATAGGTAATGTTCTTTCTAAATCTTTGTCAATTTTCTTTTCCCAAGATTCAGTTAAAGTTCTTAATCCATAAGTGTCTTGAATGTAACCTCTTGCCCCAACTATTTTCATTGGAGGGATTTCGACGATAGTGACAGGCATTCTAATTTCCTGACCAGCAGTAGTAGATTTCTTACGGTAGTCTATGGCCATAATATGACTCATACCGACTTTGTATCCTGCAAAACCAAGAATTTTAGGGTCATCACCATCAACAGCAGCCCAACTAGATATATGAGGCGTTTCAGAGCGTGCTCTCTTGCGAGGGCTGAAAGCCATAGATCCGCGGTTTGGTTTGTTGTGTTTTGGCATATTTATTACTCTCTCCAGATATCGCTAACCGTTGCTAACGGCACAGAACATCAGGCGTAATTCCTACAAGTTTCACATCGTACCGTGACGCCGTTTCTCGTCGAGAACGAATGTCTCAAGAGGTGTTGGGATAATTGCCCAGAGCGTCTGGTTGCGTGATTGCAGGGTCTCTCGCACAAAGGGACCCTATATAAGGACTAGTATTATTTTTCGTCGATAGAGGTAGCAATTCTAGAGATATTTTCTTTTTTAATTGGCAATTCTTTTATCCCATACATAACTCTAGTAATCCAATGCCTTTTCATGGTTTCAAAGAATATCCAACATCCCAAAGTAACTACTATTGTGCCTACCATTAAAATTAAGAATTTAGAAAGTCCATTTCCTAAAAGAAGTATAAGTATTGCATAAACAATAGGTTGATGGACAATATAGAAAGGATAAACGCCTTGGTTAAGGTATGCTAAATGCTTACTTGGCTTGTTAAGATATTTTGCACCCCACGTGAACACAAATAAGCACCAAAACCAAGCATGAAAACTAGTTATAAAACATGATATAAGAGTCATATTTGTGTGATAATCAATATCTAAGTGTTTATGATCATCTCCAGCCCAACCTCCTCCTATGTAAGGAACTCCACTTTTTGTTTCTTCAGACTTAATCCAAATAAATGCTAAAGTAGAAATCAAAGTAGCTATAGTGATATGTGTTCTTGAATTGTCAATAAAGTAAAAATATTTATCTTTATCAATTATAAAAAGGTAGCCAAAGAAGAAAATTAGCAAATACCAGAACCATTCATATCCAAAACCAATTGCCTCTCCCATTATTGGTTTGAATATAATATCAGATATTGATAAAAAAATAGGAAGCATTAGTAAGGGCCCCAATCTGAAAGGAATTCTAAATGTAGTTTTAAGTAGTCGTGCAATTCTTCCTTCAGGATAGTTTCGTACCAGATAAAATATTGGAAGTAAAAATAAGGAATATTGAAATAGACTCCAAATAAACCAGAGATGTCCAAGAGAAATTAATCTAGAGAGTAAAGGAACAATCATGAGTAAAGTAAGAACAATTCCGCCTCCGAAATAAACTATAATTCCTTCTAAAAAACTATCAGGAAAATATTTGGTTGCCATCATTAAAGTTAGAGGTGTAATAGTCCAAATACCTACAAACATAGGAATCAATAAACGTTTTGAACGTTCTTTTAAGAACAATTTCCAAGTTCTTCGTTTAAAGGCGAATGCCGTCCCCATTCCACTTATCATGAAAAGAGCCGCCAGCCTCCATTCATGCATCCACGTTAAAATATATGAAATGAAATTATCACCAGTAAAAGAATAGACGTTATTCACATCCTCACCAAGTTCATTATTCAATGCATCTCTATTTTTTTCACCTTCAAATTCGTGTTCGGGTTGTACAAAATCATACGCCCCCCAATACACCCCAATCCCAACGTGAAATGGAATTAACAGTGCAAAAAGAATAACTCTAAGCCAGTCAATATCATGACGCCTTACTTTTTTTGGTGTAACATCCACAAAAATAAGTTATTCGTTTTCTATTTATACTTATTTCAAAGAATTATTTTGAGTTAAGAGCTGGCCAGATCATCGTTGTAGCAATTGTAACAAAAATTTGTATAACTACAAAAATAACTAAATTAAATCCAATCCCATACACAAAAGTAATAATCAAGGAAAGAATTACAGAAAAAATTATACTTCCTAAAAATAAATTTCTAAACCCTATTTTGTCCCAGTTATCTGACGTCCTTCCATCCCCCCTGCAATCTCTATAACTTGGCCAGTTATGTGGTTGGAAAGACTATCTGAAGCTAACATTACGGCAGAATTTGCAATATCTTCGGGTTTAGCTAATTTCTTTAGAGCCATTGTAGAAACCACTCTTTCTACATGTTTTTCATTTAACCCTTCATTAATTTTTTTCTCTGTAAGCGTCCAACCTGGGGCGATAGCATTTACTCTAACATTTCCTATTTGAGCAGCTTCATTTTTCAAGGTTTTTAAAAGTCCAGAAGTAATTGCACCCTTTGCAGCAGCATAATCTGAATGTCCGGCTTCGCCATATATTCCTGCAGTAGATCCAATCAGTACTAGATTACCTTTTTTTGTTTGAGAAGCATGCTTTAGAAATTCCCTAGAGGTATTGAAGGCAATAGATAAGTTTGTAGATATTGTGTTATCCCATCTATTTGCGTCAATATTCCATAAAGTTGAACTTTCTTTAGGATAATATCCAGCATTTGCTATACAGATATCAAGATTACCTTCAGTTTGTGTAATTTTGTTAAACAAAGAAACAGTTCCGTCAGAATCTGTCAAGTCACAGTTTAAGGCAGTTCCATTAATTTCATTAGCTAATTTTTTTGCATTTTCTTTAGAATTGTGGTAATGTACGATAACTTTTGCACCTTCATTTGCAAATGCCTTTGAAATATAACTTCCAATCCCTCCAGCACCTCCTGTAACAAGTACGGTTTTATTTTCTAAATTTGAATTCATATTTCAATTTCTATGGCTGTAGCCATGCCGCCACCTAAACAAGCAGTAGCAAATCCACGTTTTCCTCCATTTTGCCGGAGTGCGTGGATTAGGGCCAATACAATTCGACATCCAGATGCCCCTAATGGATGCCCCATAGCAACGGCTCCTCCATTAACATTTAATTTTTCATGTTTTAGATTTAAACCCTGCATGACACCTAAGCAAGCTGAAGCAAATGCTTCATTATGTTCATATAAATCATAATCACTTTCTCCATCTCTACTATTCATTTTCCATAATTTTTGTACAGTAGGAATTGGAGCAGACATAACATCAGCAGGATCAACTCCTGTCGCACAATATCCAGTTATGGTAGCTAAAGGAGTCAATTCCAGTTCTTCAGCTTTCTTTCTAGACATAATTAAACAAGCAGCAGCACCATCTGAAATTTGACTTGCATTCCCAGCCGTAACGATGCCGTTCTCATCAAAGACAGGTTTTAACTTAGATAGACTTTCCAGGCTTGAATTTGGTCTAATTCCCTCGTCAGTCTTCAAGATACCATTTTCATGCTCTACAGCTACATGGTAATCGTTGAATTTACCTTTTTTGTGGGCGTGATGTGCACGAATATGAGATTCTATAGCAAATAAATCAGCTTCATCTCTAGAAATTCCAAACTGTTCTGCAATACGATTGCCAGTTTGAGCCATTACCATTCCATTAAACGGATCAATAAGCCCATCATTCATCATACTATCAACAGGTTTTTCCATACTAACTTTACCGTCATCAGCCCTAGCAACAGTAAATGGCGATTGTGACATAGATTCCATTCCGCCCGCAACTAGTATTTCAGATTCTCCAGCTCTAATTGCATTAGCTGCCAGCATTATTGCCTTCATACTGGAACCACACATTTTGTTTACAGTAAGAGCAGGTACTTCCTCAGGAACACCAGCTTTGATGGCCGATTGTCTTGCAGGATGTTGTCCAATTCCTGCAGATAATACATTCCCCATAATTACTTCATCGACAAGCCGAGCATCTAGCTCAACTTGCTTTAGAGTTTCTTTTATTGCAAGAGCACCCAAATCAACGGCTGAAGTATGAAAAAGGGAACCTTTGAATTTTCCATGAGCAGTTCTCACGCCTGCTACGATTACGACATCCTTTGGATACTGCATTGTAAAATTTACAGTGTCAAGGGGTTAGTAAAAGGCCTTCGCAAGTATTAAGAAAAGCCGTACTAAGGAGCTTATACAGGAAACATGGCTAAACCAAAAATCAAGGAGAAACGCTGGACCGTTGATTTAGAAAAGAAAATCCAGGAGGAGCATTTCTCAAACAAAGAGAGATATGCCTTTAATCCTAAGTCCGAAAAAGAAATTTTTGTTATTGATACTCCGCCACCTTACCCTTCAGGAACTTGGCACATCGGAGCCGTAGCTCAGTACTCGATGATTGATGTAATAGCTAGAAGTCAAAGATTACTAGGTAAGGAAGTGTATTTTCCATGGGGAGTAGACAGGAACGGAATTAATATTGAATTTACAGTTGAGAAAAAAACCGGCCGTAAAATGAAAACATATGATAGAGCTGAATTTCTTGATTTATGCCGTAATGAAATAGAAAAATATACACAAGAAATGCGTAACATTGCAAAGAGAGTAGGTTTGTCTTGTGCTTATGATCAAGAATATTTGACAGATGCTCCAGATTACCGTTCAGTCACTCAATCTATATTCATTGATTTATTTAAAAAAGGAGCAATAGTCGAAGAATTAAGGCCTAATTTATACGATCCAGTAGAAGGAACAACCATTGCAGAAGCTGAAGTTGAAAGATTATCTCGGAAAACTAAACTTATAGATGTCCGTTGGGCAGTTACAGACGATCCTAGTCATGCCCCAGTCATTATTTCAACAACAAGACCTGAGTTAATTTGTGCATGTGGAATAGTTCTTGTACATCCTGATGATTCTCGATATCAACATTTAGTTGGGAAAAGTTTAGATTTACCATTACCAACAGAAGGACGTTCAAAGTCAGTGGAAATAAAAGCACATCCAAGTGTGAACATGGAATTCGGTTCAGGAGTTTTAATGGTTTGTTCTTTTGGAGACCAGAATGATGTAGCCGTTTTCAGAGAATTGGGTTTATCGCCTTTCCAGGCAATCGATTTAGAAGGAAAAATTACAGAATTAGGAGCTTTTCTATCTGGTTTGTCTGTTTTGGAGGCCAGAAAGAAAGCTATAGAATTTCTTGAATCAGAGGATAAAATAGAAAATTTAGTAGAAAGAGATCAGGAAATACCAGTTTCTGAACGTGGTAAGAACCCAATTGAAATTATCTTACTCAAAGAGTGGTATGTACGACAAACTCATATCCAGGAAAGAATGAAAGAATTATCAAATGAAATTAATTTTGTTCCTAGTAGAAACAAACAGTTTTTGCTAGATTGGATGGAAAATATAACTATCGATTGGCCAGTTAGTCGCCGCCGTTGGTATCATACAGAAATACCAATTTGGTATTCAGAAGATAGAACGAAAGTTGTTACTCCGCCACATGGAACTTATGTTCAACCTTGGAAGGATTCACCACCTTCAGATTCTATCGTTTTAGATAGAGATACTTGTAAAGAGTTGGGAAAATATGAAGATTTAAAATCTGAATTAGGGACATTAGAAGGTGAAGAGAAGGTATTTGATACTTGGATGGACTCTTCAAATTCTAATTTATATGTTTCAGGATATTTATCTAATCCTGAATTATTTGAGCGTGCATTCCCTACTGGAGTTAGGCCACAAGGTAAAGAAATAGTTCGAACATGGTTATACTATACGCTTTTGAAATCAACATTACTTTTGGATAAACCAGGA
This sequence comes from Euryarchaeota archaeon UBA169, assembly GCA_002497685.1. Lineage (GTDB taxonomy): Archaea > Thermoplasmatota > Poseidoniia > MGIII > CG-Epi1 > CG-Epi1. The sequence goes on along the minus strand of DAEH01000081.1, from coordinate 4,206 downwards.
TTTGCTAACGTCTGGATTGATGGGCTTGGTATGGATCCTTGGGGTCGAAAAATGTCTAAATCTTTAGGCAATGGAATTGACGCTAGTTCAGTTTTAGAATGCGGATTTGGCGGGCGCACAGGTTCATGGAAAATAAAAGGCCCTGAAGGTAAGCAAGTGTCGCTGCAAGCTAAGAAAATTGGCTCAGAATGCTTTAGATTTTGGAAGGCTGCAGATGCACAAGTAGGTGATGACTTCCAAATTAATCCCGAACAAATTGAATTACGATATTTTGGAGTTTTAACTAAAATTTTCAATGTAGGTCGCTTTGCATCTCAATTTGATTTTAACGGAAATTTAGATCAAGTTCCTGATAATTTAGAAAACGAAGATAAGTGGATTTTAGCTGAGTTTACTGACTTATTAGAAAAAGCCAAGACAGGTTATTCGGAATTAGATATCTATACAGCAGCTCAAGGAATTAAAACGTTTAGCACAGGAGTTTTTGCTTCACATTGGTTAGAAATGGCTAAAACACGATTATACAACGACGATCAATCAGCAACTTGGACATTACACCGAATTTTTAGAGATTTATTATCAATATTGTCTCCAGTATGTCCGTTCTTTACGCATCATTTATCTACGACTTTGTATGAGAAATCTTCGGTAGATATAGACGTATTCCCAGTTTCGCCACTTTCAGAAATAGAAGAGTGGACAAAATTAACTGATTCATTAGTAGAATTTAATTCAGTAATTTGGAAAGCTAAGAAGGATGAGGGAATCTCTCTCGCAGCTCCACTATCAGGTCAAAAAGTTCCAGAAGAATTATCAGTTATCTCAGAAGCTTTAGTTTCAATGCACAAATTAGAATAAATTAAAATTCGTAAACATAACCAAAGTATATTGCAGCAATTAAAGCAATAATAATTACAAGGAGTAATTTTTTAGGAATAAATGCTAGAATAACATCCAATGCAGCACTAATAAGTCCTAAAATCATTGAATGATTGATCCAGATTGATATTGTGCAAACCATTCAGTGTTTGGTTTGTGCCAATCTCTTAGTTGATCTGTTTCTAATAATATTTTATAATTATTTCCGTTACCACTTGGAATGATAGAGAATGGAACAGTTTTTGTATTGGTTGAGAATGTTTCATCAAAAATAATTTCTTCTGAAACCATAGTTTCTCCACTATATTCTTGTATGGTTACTCTCAAATGACATTGCTGTAATGCTATTCGTTGTGTACAATCTTCGGTATTTCCGTCGTGAGTAACACTAGTTTCTCCGACAATAGTTTTAACGTCTTCCTCAATTTTCAAGTCAATTTGAGTGACTTTAGCAGTAGGTGCACAAGTACATTCCATGTTATCAGAAATGACATAACCATCAAAATCAACTGAGATTTGAGTTTGATTTGAGGCAGTGTTTCCATTCGGCGATATTATAGTCAATATGACTTGGTATGTTCCAGGTAATGCGTAAGCATGACTTCCTTCAATTCCATACAATTCATTGCCATCTCCAAAATCCCAAGTGTAATTATCAATATTTCCAGAGGATCCGTAAGCATCAAACTGGAAAGTAAAATTATCCCAGACAGTTTCTTTGACTTCATTATTATCTCCATCATCTACTTCTTCCATGGAGTAAAAATTTGTTCCAAAGTTCGTGTTAACTGCGATTAATGCAGACAAATCAGATTCCTCTACAATAGGATCTTCAATTATAGTTTCGATTTCTTCAATCTCATCATCATCTAAATTTAATAATTCATCAAAAGCACCTTCTGTATATGCATAAGCACTAGTTCCACTGACTAGCAAAAGTGCTACAAAAATCATTAATGATGTTTTCTTCACAGTAACTTATTCAGGCAGAGGTAATTAGAAGTTCTGCTTGTTAATGCTGTATTTAGCTTAGTACATTATATTTAAGTACGCACATTTGCAATGCAATAGCATGTTTGACGCCATAAAGTCTATGCCAGCTAAGGTTTGTTTGTGTCTTTCCTTTCTCATTGGAATATTGTACTCAATAAACTTCATATTTTTTTCATCGTGTTCTGTTGTGAACGGTGATGGAGATTGTTTCTCACTAATACCTAATGGTGCAGCATCGGATCACGAATCCTACGGAAGAGGGGCCGGCACATTGTATGTTGCAGGCGCTCTAATGGCAGGTGTGATTATGGGTAATCTTCTAATTTTAAATGAAGGTGCTCGAGGTAAATGGACTATAATGATTCCAACTATTGCAGGTTTTACTTCTTTGGCAATTGTATTGGCTCCACCATTTCAAGGAGATTATGAGGCTGCCAATAACAATCCACTTTATGCTACAATCGCAGCTTTAGGATTGTACACTGCAGCTTATGTTATGTTGAAAGATGAAGGAGTTGATGAAGGTCTGGCTTTCAATATGGGAATTAAATTGAACAATGAAGCCAAATACGCAGTAATCATATCTTCAATTATCGGTACATTGTACACAGTAAATCATTTCTTTTTCGCAGACGGATATGCAGGAGCTGGTGGCTCAACTTTAATTCCAGGTTTCGAAGAAGGAACTTACTGGACAGACCCAATTGCAACAACACCAATCGGATATCGAGTTCTAGCTGCATTTTTTGTTACTTATGTTTCCATGGGTCTAATTTTATTGACTAATGGAGCAAAAGGAAATTGGCCAGCCGCTCACATTTTATTATTTGGAATCACATTCTTTGCACTATCTGTAATCATTGGAAATGTAGCCGTTAATGATCAAATAATTCCTGAGGGAGATAATGCAGGAACATGGGAAGTAGATACTAGTACAAGTGGTTCAAATATTGGCGTTAGTGCATTTGTAATGCTTTTGAATATTTTTGCTTACTATAAAATGAGAGAAGAAGGAGTTGAAGAAGGAATGACTTTTGGAGGCGAAGATTTCTCAAACAGTGATGATTTCTTTTACAAGATGTATCCTGTAGTAACTGCAGGTTTCGTGGTATTACTTTTAATAGCAAACTACGTTACACAACCAATATAAGGTGAATTATGAGTATAGTAGAAAAATTTAAGAGTTTTGATCCAAAAACCATACTAATTTTAGTTGGTTGTATTGCAGCCTTTGCCGGAATAGAGAATAATGTGAATGCAGAAATGTGGGCAGAGAGTGGCTGGGGTGAAGAATGTAAAACAGATGCTGCAGTTGACTGTATTTCTTCAGAATCTATGAATATAGCTGAAACTTATGAAAAAATATGGGGTCTTTTCATTGTACCTATTGGGTTATTGTGTATAACTGCCGCCTTGGTTTTAGACGAGAAAAATAGGGCAGTAATGGCATTTTACTCAGGTAGTTTGATGCTGGTCTTTTTCATTGTATTTTTCATATTCTTAAACTCTACAGATTATTCTAGTCCTACAGCAGGGTTTATTGTTCCACCATTCATTTTATTAGGAATAGTAATCTATTCAGGCTACAAGCATAAAGATAATTGAGCAATGGATAAGGAAGCAAGATCAATGGATGTAAAAACAATATTGAGTCCCAAAATTTGGTTGATTATTACAGGAATAATACATGCAGTACTTGGAGTATTATTGGAACTTGATATGGGCAATGAAACTCAAGTTGTCGTTTCAGGTTTTTTCTTACTCACAACTTTCACTATGCTGTATGCAGCATTTTTCACTGAAGGTGAACAGCAAGCAAGATTGGCAACAGTTATAGCTGGCCCAATTTGGGTTTGGTTTATTGTATGCTCAGTTCAAGGTTACACGATTGACTATGAAGGTGAAACATTTACGTTCGAACTTGGCACCAGCGTTCCGCCTCTATTTTTCTGGGGAATGACGGCCTTGAGTGGAATAGTTCATGGGAACTTTCAAGAATTAACCAAGTAGTAATTTCTGGCCACTAACTTCGATCTAGAACTTGAATTGATATCTCTTTGATATCACTGTTTGGACCTTGTGTAGCTACACAGTAGACCGCGTGAGCCACGTCTCCAGGCACCATTGCCCATTCCTGTTCCTCCGGAGTTCCACCTTCTTTTCTTCCGTTGAATTCAGTAAGTACAAATCCAGGTCCGATGTAACAAACTTTGATATTGTCAGAATATAATTCCTCTCTCCAACTCTCGTTAAGTCCTCTTAGGGCCCATTTTGTACTTGAATAAATGGAACCTTTTGATATTCCAAGATACCCTACAATTGAACCAATATTGA
>DAEH01000034.1:5406-6800 GCA_002497685.1 Euryarchaeota archaeon UBA169 | reverse complement strand
ATTTAGTTTAGGTTCAAAATTAAAGAATCTTCCAGAAGACAAAGAAAAAGCAATAAGTGGTTATGGTTTTTATGATTGGGGAAAATCGGCTTTCGAATGTAGTGTTACTTTAGCTATAATTCCAGTATGGTACACCCTTTTATTTCTTAAAGCAAATGGCCTTACAGTTTCACTATTTTCACAATCAATGACTGCAGATGCAGTATTGTCTCTTGTCATAGCTATTTCTACACTTTCTGTAGCAATAATAAGTCCTCCATTGGGTGTGATAGCAGATCGCCGACTAGTAAAGATGCGCTGGTTGAAAATTCTAACAGTAGTTGGTGCTGGTGGTACATTATTAATCGCTTTTGCACCTCTTTTCGGCAATGCGTCTTGGATCTGGATTATGGTTATGTATTTTGTAGCTAATGTCGGCCTCAATGGTGCTGGAGTTTTTTACAATGCTTTACTTCCTCATTTAGGTGAACAAGATGAGTTAGATGATATATCTAACAGAGCATTTGCTTATGGATATCTTGGTGGAGGTCTTCTCCTTGTTATTCATCTTGTAGTGTTAATGTCAACCGATTTTGCTGAGTGGGCTATTCAGTTTTCAATGGCCACAGCAGGTATTTGGTGGTATGGTTTTGCTTTAGTTACATTCGCGTGGGTTCCAGAACCTCCTGTTGAAAATGAAATGGAAAAGTTAAAATTTAGACAGGCTGCAAGATTTGCAGTAGGCGAAGTTACTCAAACCTTAAAGGACTACAAAGACTTTCCACATTTATTTCTTTACATGCTCGCTTATTTTTTATTTATTGACGGAATTAATACTGTAACAGCTTTGGCTGGAGTTTACGGAACTACAGTATTAGGTATTGGATTTACAGGATTAATCATTGCCCTTCTTGTTGTACAATTTGTTGCAGCTCCATCAGCTATATTATTTACTAAATTGGCTGAAAGTAAGGGCACTAAGCAGGCTTTGATGATTTCTATATGTGGTTGGGTCGTTCTGTGTTTTGCAGGACTTTGTTTTGCTCCACTCGAGTTAGAAACACATGAAGATTATGATATTTTGTATGAATGGAGCGAAGAGGATGCAGCATATTCAGTTTATGTTTCATGGTCAGCAAATGAGATAGCTCAGAAATTAGATTATGAAGATGATGAATTCGATGAACAAGCTTGGGCTAAAGAATGGTCATACATTCTCCCCACAAAAGTTAATGAGGATGATAAAGATATTTTGGAATGGTCTTGGGGAGATTCAGAAGAAGAACCAAATATGGTTAAACTTTCAGGAGTTCCGGATTCAAATATTACTTCTTTTATAGATTCAGTAGATAATACTAGATTTAGTGTAAGTATTGTTGGAGGGGAATTAGATGGAGAAGCAAGTGTTGGTGAAG
>DAEH01000034.1:1425-5018 GCA_002497685.1 Euryarchaeota archaeon UBA169 | reverse complement strand
AGATAATGTTTGGAAACCTTTAGGAATGGGTGTTTTTCTTCAGTTTATAGTTCTTGGTTGTTTTATGGGAACTTTATTAGGAGGTTCACAGGGACTTGCACGCAGTTTGTTTGGACAAATTGTTCCTGAAACTAGAAGTACTGAATTTTATAGTTTTCTTGGATTCTTTAATAAAGTTGCAGCGTTTTTAGGGCCAACTCTTTACTTTTTCATGTCTGTAATCTACGATAGTCGCGCAGGAATATTTAGTATTGCATTTCTCCTTTTATTGGGAGCAATCTTACTTTACAGAGTAGATATTGAGGCAGGAATTAGAGACGCTGAAGCTGAAGATATTCGCGTAAGAAAAATGATTGAAGAATCTGAGAATCAATTAGAAGAGTAACTTGTATGAGTAGAACAAAAAAGTTCATTGCGAAAACCAAAGATTCAATAAAAGATTTTAGAGATAAAGCGAAAAAACCAAGAGAACCATTAACAACTAAAGCTTCAATGTTTAGTATTTTTTCCTGGGCTTTTTATGATTTAGGAAACACTATATTTTCAGTTCTGATAGTTTCATTTTATTTTGGTCTTTGGGTAGTTAGTGATGAAGTAGGGGGAACTGATTCAGATTATGGATATGCTAATGCATTTTCAATGGCCCTTGTATTCCTTACAGCTCCTTTAATTGGAGCACTTTCAGATCAAGCAAGACGTAAAATGCCATTTCTTTTCGTTACGACTCTTCTTTGTGTTGCTTTTACAGCTTTATTGGGATATGAAAAAGATGGTTGGAGTAAAAGTACAATTTTAACGGTTTCTTTAATTTTCTTTGTAATAGCTAATTATTTTTACCAAGCTGGTTTAATTTTCTATGATTCGACACTAGCTACAATTTCTACACCTGGAAATAAAGGTCGAATTGGTGGAATAGGAATAGGTGTAGGATACGTTGGAGCTCTTGTAGGAATTTTATCAGCTCTGTATATTACAGAAACTTTGGGTTTTTCTTATCCTGCAGTTTTTCAGCTGACTGCAGCTTTATTTCTGATTTTTGCACTCCCTTGCTTTATTTTCGTTAGAGAGACTCCAGGAGATAATTTCTGGCCCAGTTTGATGATACTAATGGCCGTTCTATTGGGAATCAATGCTTGGTTAATGGAATATTCTAACTTAATTAAATATGTTACTTTATTTTTCGCAATTTGGTGTGTATTTTCTTCCATGAACACTAAGACTACACCTCTCTTTAGACACGGATCAATAATTACTGCAACATCTGGAACATTCACACAGCTTAAAGGAACTTTATCAATGTTGAGTAATTTCCCAGGACTATCTAGATTTTTAGTTGGTAGGGTCTTTTACACAGATGCTGCAAATACATCAATAACTTTTGCAGCAATTTATGTCAGAGAAGAATTTGGAATGGAAGATTCTGAAATAGCAGTCTACACGTTAATCGGAGTTTTCTCATCAATAGTGAGCGGTTTTCTATGGGGTTACTTAGTAGATATTGTAGGTCCAAAAGTTACGCTTAATGCTGTGTTATGGTTTTGGTTTGCTTCTTTCACGCTTTTGATCTCTACTGTTTGGCTAGGTTTACCCACATGGATGATATGGTTGGCACCATTTTTAGCAGGTGTCGCACTAGGGGGGACTTGGTGCGCAGATAGGCCATACATGCTAGTCCTAACGCCACCTCGTTACATTGGCCAATTCTATGGCTTGTATAGTATGGTTGGACGTTTTGCGACGATTATAGGGCCTTTGTCTTGGGCAATTATAGTTGATGAATTGGGTTTGGGTAGGCCTGCAGCAATTGGTTTCCTTTTCATTGTTATGATTATTGGTTATGTAATTCTTCAAGGTGTTGATGATAAACCTAGGGAATGGCCTCCTGAGTTACAGGCTGATTACGAGCCAGAGCCTCCACGTGGAGCAATTGGAAGGTCACGATAAGCACTTTAATGTATACCTGGTAGGAATATTATGGAACGTCGAATAGATCACTATTTGGAAAGATTAGTATCTCCGGATTCAATGACTTTTTACAAGGCTGTTTGTGAATTTGCTGAAGAAAGAATTGAGCCTAATTATCTTAATTGGGAACGTAATCACGAATTAATTCCAGAAGATATTATTGAGGAAATGGGGCAGATGGGTTTGTTTGGAGTTACAGTATCTGATAAATATGGAGGGCAAGGAGGTAATCAATTAGATTTAATCCTGATGGGTTTGGCCTTAGGATATCATTCACAATCATTAGCAATAACTCCGGGTGCAGCAATGTCTTTGGGCGCTAAACCATTACAGCTATTCGGCACAGATGCACAAAAAGAAGCTCATCTTCCAGATTTAGCCTCTGGAAAAAGAATGTTTGTTTTTGGTTTGTCTGAACCTGGGCGAGGTTCTGATGCTACAAATCCACAAGTTACTGCCAAAAAAGATGGTGATAAGTGGGTAATTAAGGGTGAAAAATGCTGGTCCACTAATGCCAAATGGTCAAGCCATGTTGTAGTTCATGCGATGACTAGTCCCGAGTCTAAACCAGGCTATCGAACTACTTGCTTCATAGTACCTATGGATGATCCAAATGTTTCTTATCAAGAAATGGCAGGTAAAGATTTGTGGAGTCAATCATCTACAGGTTCAATTAGTTTTGATGAAGTAACCGTTACAGAAGATGCCATATTGGGAAAAGAAAATGAAGGATTCAAGGTTATGGCTCAGACTCTTAATGGAGGTCGATTGTTCATTGCAGGAATGTCCCTAGCTTCTCTTGCTTTTGGTCTTGATAAATGTAGGACTTATGCGCAGGAAAGAGAGCAGTTTGGAGTTCCAATTGGCAGCTTCCAAAGAGTTCAGGATGTAATTATTGATATGGATATTACTTTGGAACAAGGTTTGACTTGGCTTATTGATTTGACAAATAGATATAATGATAATACACTGGACAGAGAATCTGCAGCAAAGGTAAAAATTGAATGTTCCCGGAAAGCTTCAGATCACATGACAATGGCTATGGAGATATGTGGAGGAGTTTCTTCTTTAGATGAATTTGGTTTGACTCGCCACCATAGAGATTTGTTCGTCTGTAGAGTAGGTGAGGGAAGTAATTTTGCTTTGAAGGGTTTTGCAGCCCGTCCGCTCATGCCAGATATTACTCTTCAATAAAAGCAATATTTTTATAACTCATTATCCATGGCAAAATGTGGACTTTGAACAGCTGGTATGTTATAGCCAAGCAGTTATAATTTTGGTATTGTTAGTTGGTTATATAATTAATTCTCAAAACAAAGATAGGTCGGTTACTTCAAAGACAAAGTTGAAGTGTTCTAGTTGTTCACAGGACCTTTTAGGAGACGATCCAAATTATTGTTCTTATTGCGGCCACATGAATTCACATTCCAAAGGTTCTAATCTAGGGAAATCGCGTTAAAATTTTAAGTATGTAGTTACTTATTGTATATTATGAAGCATAGAGACATTAGTTTTTCAAATACTTCAGATGATATCTGCAGTTCAGTAACATGTAATAATCAAGTAAAGCGTTCAGTATCTCGTAAGAAAGTAGATGCCTTTTCATCTTTAAATGTTGAAGGAACTGG
>DAEH01000034.1:0-1028 GCA_002497685.1 Euryarchaeota archaeon UBA169 | reverse complement strand
ATGGAGTCATTCGGTAGATGAATGCGTCTTATGCAATATTCGAAGCTGAACTAAGAACATCTTTAAGGAGTTCTTTTCAATCATTTAAGAAGCGTTTCTCTTCAACATTAATAATTTCTTTATTAGGCATTATTTTTTCATTTGCATGCATTAGGTTGATGAATTTTGTTATTCAGAATCCTGACCTTTTCCCTGAAGGTTCAAATGAAGGATACGGAACAATTTTATTAATCTATTTTTCTTTATTTACACTTCGTTCTGCAGGCATAACTTACAGAAAAATAGTCAAATCTAAAATTATGGATATGTACTTGGTTCAACCAGTAATTCCTAGGTCTATAATGTTAGGGCAGTTCTTTTCAGTATTAATCCCTAATTTATTAATTACATCGTGCATGCTTTTAATTTTCTTTACAGGAAATATTGTTACTAAGACTAATATGCATGTTGAAGTTGAATTCTTAATTTTACTGTATTTATTTTCATTTTTATCGGCATTGAGTGGTTTTATGTTTTCACTAATAGGTTCATTATATCCATTTTCTCGAAAGCTCAGTTTTTTGATTGCTTTGTTTCCGATTCTTTTAGCTCTTCTTTTAGTATCTAACGCAGCACACCAAGATCCCACTTTAGCTATAATTATAGTTTTAGTTTGTGCAGTGCTTTTGATTATTTTCTTTTATTTTATGGATAATATATTCGTAGAAGCTCTGGAGTCCTATAAAATTCATTCATCTTCACATAAAAATCCAGTAAGAATCTTGCAATTTCAGTGGCTTAGTCCAATTGTAGGTCGTCGCGCATCAGCTATTTGCTCCAAGGAAGTAAATTCGTCAATAAGAGAAAGAGATGTTTTGAGCTCAGCCTTTTCAACTTTCTCAATATCTATATTGATGGTGTTTTGGTGGTTGAAAGTGGGAATTCCCAATGAACCTGTTGGTGATTTACCTCCGAAATTATACTACCCTGGAATGTTGGCTATTAGTTTGTATTTAGGGGCTTTGTTGCAATGTACTATGCTAGGTTCT
>DAEH01000014.1 GCA_002497685.1 Euryarchaeota archaeon UBA169 | reverse complement strand
GAAGGGTTAGCTGAGAAATGGCAGAAAGAAGCTAAACGATATGGATTGAATCCTACGGTTCATGATATGGATGGATTTGATATCAACTCAATGTCAAATATGTCTCGCGTTATGATTGTTTGTTCGACATGGGGTGAAGGAGAAATGCCCGATAATGCAGAAGAATTATATGAGTCTGCAGTTGGAGTCGGTAAAATCTTGTCTAACACTCATTTCTCAATTTGCGCACTTGGAGATACTGGTTACGATTTATTTTGTCAATCTGGGAAAGATTGGGACAAAACTTTGGAAGACATGGGTGGTTCTAGAATTTATGACAGAGTTGACTGTGATGTAGACTTTGAAGATCCTGCAGAACAATGGATGAAAGGGACAATGTCAAAACTCGCTTCAGTTGATGATAGTGGAGCATTTCAAGCAGACATGGTTGACAATATGATTGCATATTCATCAGGTAATGAGATAGAAGCAGATCCAGAACCTGTAGCTGGTGAAGGCATTCCTCAAATTGCATCAATGGGAATACCTCAAGCAGCAATGTCAAATGTAGTCCACAGGCCTCATCAATATACTGGATACAAGCAAAATTCATATTGTGTAAAATGTGGCAAATATTGTTTCCATTGGCATGGTGCATCTCCAAGCAATCCCGAATTATATCCAGATTATGAATGTAAGGACTGTGGCTACGTTAGGAAAATGAAGATAGCTTGATAGACAATAAATATATTCAAGAAAGAAGAGAGTTCTTTTCTGTACTTTTTGTAATTACAGTTATTTTCGTAATATATGCCTTAATGTATATTTTGAATGATTCTAGTTGGTCTAATACTAGCGCATCAGGGTATTGTGAAATGGTTCGAGAATCGTGGATTCGTGAACCTACAAACACAATTTCTAATTTAGCATTTGTTTTTGTTGGAATGTATATTCTCTGGTTAGCTCAATATGATCCATTAGATGGGAAACCCTCTCTTTCGAATAGAAGCTGGTTTCTTACAATGTATGCAATTTCCTGTGTAGCAGTAGGCATGGGTAGTTTTGCTATGCATGGGTTTAACACAGGATGGGGAGGTTGGTTAGATGTTACTGGAATGATAATGTATATTTCAATGCCAGTTTTCTATAATTTCTCTAGATTTCTTAGATGGACTGAGACTGAGTTCATTTCTTATTATTTAATTTCCAATGCTATTTTTGCAATTCTATTGTGGCAATACAGTCTTCTTACTTTCCTTTGGGGAGCTTTGATTGGTATTTGGTTATCTCAAGAATTGGCACTCAAATATCAGAAACAGCCTCATATAATTTTCTTAGTTCCTACTTCAATAATTATGTTTTTATATCTTTACACTTCCCCAGGAAAGACGCCTATTGACTTTGTTATTAATGAGATTGAAGGAGTTTTACTTTGGGCTGCACTGGCTTATTTCTTGTATAGAATTGAAGATATTAAGCTAGAAAGAACTCATACGCCTTATTTCTGGGCTGGTTTTGCAGCATATGGCCTTGCTACAGTTATTTGGCAACCAAGTAAAACAGATGGTGTTCTATGTGATCCAGATTCCTTGATCCAAGGGCATGCAATATGGCATCTTCTTGGAGCTGTAGCAATGTGGTGTTTCTACAAGTATTTCAGAACTGAAGTAGACAGTTATTGAGCTTCGTAAGTGATAATCCACATACGCAATTTTATTTCTGGTAAGTAGCCATCAGGATCGTTTACACTTGGATTATATTCTTCACCTTGGTATAATCCTCTATAACTCAATTCATTAATACCTAAATTTGATTCACTAGTGATATCAATTCGATTATATTCAACATCTTGTCCAGGACACCATCCTGCTCTTCCGTATACCCATGTTCCGTACTGATTAGCTGAGACTCCCTCATTAACGCGATCATAGCACCCATATGGAGTTCCTCCATTCGGATGTTCAAGAAGTCCTAATGTATCTCCATTTACCGTAAATTCATGCTGATGATTACAAAATTCAGCACAGTTTTCGTCAGTACTACTATGGCCATGGCCAGTAAAGAACGTTACAATCTCAACCCTCTCAGTATTTTCAGAGACATTATATTCAAATGGATTTTCACTTCCAAAAATATCATTATATTCTAAATTAAATTTTCTTGTTGCTCCAGCTAAATATTCAGCACCTACTGGTGTATAATCTTTATTTTCATTCCAGAAAAATAATTTTACAGTAAGGCCGTATGCATTTGGTTGCCAATAATTAAATTCATTGATATCTTCATTTTTGAGAACGCCTAACATTGGACTAACATCGGATATGTATCTTCCCTCTCGATTGTATGCCGTGATATATCTTCCAATTTCGGCCTTCCAAACTCTATTCCATTTACCTTCACATCTAGCAGATGTATCTTCATCACCTGCATCCCACCGGTGTCCAGCACTTTCACATAGCTCTTGAGTAGCATACTGAGCTAATACTTCACCAACACATTCTTCATAGATTGTAAATTCAGATAAAGAACATTTAGAACTATAAGCATTCAGATATCCTATGAAATCCCATTCATTACATCCTTTGTGATCTTGACAAGCTTCGTAAGTATAAACAGCAAACGAATCAAATTGTTCTAAATTATCGGGCATTTCCACATTACGTATACTTGTACCTCCGCCCCATCCGCCTCCATGAGTATTTGATTCACCTTCATTCCATTCAAAAATAGTCACAGATTCCCCTTTGATACAGTTCTGAGGGGCGAAATTTCTTTCATGGCATGGA
>DAEH01000007.1:15087-15345 GCA_002497685.1 Euryarchaeota archaeon UBA169 | reverse complement strand
GATATTACAGACACGAAACTAAGATTCGAGAGGTTAGAATCATCGTTCGATTCAGTAGCTTTTACGTTGACCTTGAAATAATAAGAATCTCCCATTTTTTCGACTTCTAGTCCATCATAGTAGCTATATTCGCTGGCAGGTATTTTTTCAGTTGAATTATCCTGTTTCTCTAGTTCATATTTATAACCAGGGTAATCATTTTCTTTGACATTGTATTCGAATTGGAATCTACCATTCAGACTTTCATTCATTGTCATC
>DAEH01000007.1:0-14753 GCA_002497685.1 Euryarchaeota archaeon UBA169 | reverse complement strand
TTTGAGGTTTATAGCAAGTGTGCGGATCTTCTAGAGTACAAACATAAAAAGTAATACTTTCCACGTCATCATCAGCATCAATCCAGGCAGTAAGTGTAGTTCCATTACCCACTTCCTGAGGGTCATGAGTCATCTCAGCGGATGCACTTGGAATTAATATGGCAAAAAAAATCACTAATATTTTGTTCATGCTAGAGATGTCCTTTGTGTACGTTATATTTTAAGTTTCTTCATTTCTTTTATTGTACCTAATCCATCCAATAGAGAAGCATGCAATGGAGAATAGTAGAAACAGAGGATACATTGCATCCATCCAAATTCCAGCTCTTTCAACTCCACCTACAATTGTAATGATCGCACATAGGAAGCATATTCCTCCAAAAATAAAATAAGATTTGTAATCGTTCTCAAAATCCATACCGTAATTACATTAAAGGGTTATATTATACTTGACTTGTGAAAATATACTCTAAAGTCTGTTTGGGAGGAACTTTTGATCAAATTCATTTAGGTCATAAATCATTATTGGAGATGGCCTTTAGGTTAAGCAATGAAGTTATAATTGGATTGACTACAGATGAAAGAGCTAATAAGAATAGAAGCAAGGAGCATCTACAAACATATTCGGACCGTTATTTATCATTAGAGAATTATCTACTGAAAAACTTCAAAGAAAAACACTCAATCGTTGAATTAAATGATGATTGGGGCCCAGGAGCATTTGATGAAAATTTAGAAGCTATAATCGTTTCAGTAGAAACAAAAAATGTAGCAATTGCATTAAATCAGAATCGTAAATTAAGAGAATTAGAAGAGTTAGAAATAGTTTCAATACCACTAATACTAGCAAATGATGGCAGAAAAATTAGTAGTACACGTATACGTAATAATGAAATAGATTCTAAAGGCAATAAGGCTTAATTTTATACACTGTCCCTAACTGCGACGCCATCATAAATTTTTTAAGAGGTAAATATGGTAGAAGAATTCATTTTAACACTGTCTAAAGAGATTAGAACTAGTATAACCGAGGACACTTCCGTTCCAAGAAATGTTAGAAGTAATGTTGTAACTGGGTTAGAGACTTATTTACTAAATGAAAAGGATGATCTTGATTTGCGAATATATTCTACAATCTCAGTTCTAGAAGAACAGATAAATGATAGTAATATTCCTCAGCACGCTCGAACTAGACTTTTTGAATTTATTAGAGACCTTGAAGAGATAGTTAGTAAGTGGCAAAACAAAGCATAATTTAGGTAAAAATTCTTTTTTTTGTGAGGGGATACCTATTTATTACCTTACATCAGTCAACGAAATGTGAATGTGAGACAATTCGCTTCTGTAGCAGTGGTATTTTTATTTTTTGGAACTATTCTATTTTGGAATCCAGCAGTAGCTGAGGAAGTAGAAGGACAAGAGCAAGATATCAATCTTTATTTGTATAGTGAAAATGGAGTAGGTAAGCTTCACACTAGAGAAACAGGAAATCACGGAGATGCAGAATCAGTTAATATTCCTATAGGAAGTAGTTATTTTTTTGCATTAAATTTCAGTCTCCAATCAGATTTAGAGAGTAAATCATATAGAACCGATGTAGGATTTCACATATATCTTTATGCAAATTCAGCTAATTTTGATACAGGTCACTTGAATATTTATGTTAGAGATGGAACTACTATGACTGGTGGAGAACTAATTGCAACCGGAGGTATGGATGTCCCTTCCGTATTACAGGGCAATAATGAAGATCATGTAGATATTTTTTGGGAAGACAGTTATGGGCCAACACATGATTTTGATGTAGAGCATTTTATTGTTCTTGAATTAGAAAATGATGGAGATAATGCAATTAATTTAGAACTGGACACAGGTAAAGATGGGGAATCACCTTCAAGATTAATCACAACCACAAATCCAGTTACAAATATTGATATTATTACAGAATCTTATAATCTAGAAACATCTGATTTAGATGATTTGATTTCAACAGATAATTTCCAGCCTAATCTTCCAGTAGATTTCTCAAAGGTTTTTGTTTCAGCTCAGGCATTGAATGCTTTTGGAACATATGATATTACCGAATTTAAAGTCAGTGCATTTGATTCAGACGATAATGAATTATTTGCAGATAATTTAGAAATAGATGAAGCTGAAGATAATAGTGGAACTAATGATTTTGAGGAGATAGTATGGAATTACAATGACCCTGCAGAGCTTGACGAAAATCATAATGGAAAAGGGATTTACACAGTTAGAGTATCAGCTATTGATCAACAAGGAAATGAATTTTATCTTGATAAATCTATTCAAATGGATGCCTATGGAATTTATTTATCTACTCCAGATACACAAGAAAATGTTGCAGTAGGTGGAGAAATATCTTATCCGATTCTTGTTAGAAATTCAGGAGATGAAAATGATAAATTTACAATTGAGCCAAGTGAAACGTCAGAGAATTGGGTAGTCAGCCCTCAATCTTGGACAAGTAATACATTATCTCCAGGGGATGAGCAATTAGTTACTTTTACAGTTTCTGTAGCCGATTCAACTGAAATGGTAGGTAAAAATACAATTGTAGTTTTTACTGGACGTTCAGAGAATTCAGTTACTCCCGTTAATTTTGATTTAGAGACAAAAACTTCAGTTGGTGCAGCTTATGAAATATCAATGTATTTTGAAGACCCAGCTTCAGGTCAGGCCGTAACAAGTTTCAGTACGAATGGTGTTGCAGGAGATTGGAATCAATATCAGTTGAGTATAGCAAATCAAGGTCAAGCTACAGATTCAGTTCAATTGATTTCGCAGGAAGTCCCTGCCGACTGGGAAATTAAATTTGAGTATAATGATTTAGATGATGGAACTATAACTGTTAACGACATTCCAAGACTTGGTGATGGTTATAATGTGGTAAATGTTACAGTTTGGGCCAAACCTGCACAAGGTGGGGATATAGATACAGCATCAATTAAGTTGATAGGAATCTCGCAAGGTAATACTACTAAAAGTGACACTGCAACTTTGGTCATAACTAGATCTTTTGGTTTATCTTTGTCATTGGTTCCACAAAGTAGCTCTGGAATATTCATAAATAAACAAGCAGGGCAACAGTTTGAAGTTGATTTTCTTTTAGAATCTGCAATAGATGGTGAACACACAATTCAACTGTACATGGGGGACAATTTTCCAGACGGATGGAGCCATTCCTTTAAAGAAAATGGAGCAACAGTTACTGAAGTTTCTATAAGTGGAGGAGAGAGTAAATCGTTAGATTTATTCATAACTGTGGGAAGTCAAGCAGTTTACAAAGAAGATGGAGATGTGTTTGATGCATATGCCCAAGATATATCAGATTCTAGCGTGGTGGCAAAAAAGCAATTAACAGTAATATTAGCTTACAGTGGAGGATTTGAATTATCCTCAGTAAAGTATAGAGGAACACTTGCTCCAGAAGGCAGTTATACTTTCCAATTAACGATCGAAAATAAGGCAAATGCTAATGACAAATTTACACTTTCAGCATCATCAGTACCTTCAGGGTGGCGTGTTCTTTTCATTAATGGCATTAGTTTTGAGGTGGAAGCGGGAAGAACATTATCAGTTCCAATCAAGATTGAAGTTAGTGATGAAGCTAGAGACGGTGATCAAGAAAGTATTACTATCTCTATATTCAGTGACATTTCAAACCAAGAAAAGCAGCAATCATTTATTATAGATGTAGAACAAGGATTTACAGCAAGATTGACTACTGCAATATCTGATTTATGGTATATTTTTGTATTCTTTGCTTTGATAATAGTAGTAGGTGCAATTTCATACAATCAACAAGATGATGAGGATTGGGACGATGAAGAAGAATATGAATCACCTTCCAACACTCAGAATCAGAGTCCAGATTTATCAGATGCTGAAGAATCTTCTTCAGAGAATGATTGGGATGATTGGGATTAGACTAACAATATGTCAGCAACTTTAAGATATTTAGGCGGAGCCTCAGAAGTAGGGAGAATCGGTGCAGTTTTGGAAGGCGATAACGGTCGTTTACTGCTAGATTATGGTTTACAACCGGATGATCCTCCAAAATGGCCTTTACCAGCTCCAGATGTAGATGCATTACTACTTACCCATGCACATTTAGATCATTGTGGTTTAGTTCCAAAAATAGCCAGTAGAGGAACACCTATTGTTTCTACACCAGTAACTGGAGATCTTGCAGAGAGAATGGCTCAGGATACATTGAGAGTTGCAGAAATTGAAAATTATCCATTACCTTTTCATAAATCTGCAATTTCCGATTTAGTGCAAAATCATAGAGGTATTGTTCCAGGTAATGTTGAATATAGAGGAGGCTTTGAGTTTAATGTTTACAACGCAGGACATATTCCCGGAGCTGTAATGTACAATTTCCCACAAGAAGATTTTCTATTCACTGGAGATATTCATACAGTTGATACTCAACTCACTCGTGCAGCTAAGCCTCATCAATGTAAAACATTGGCGATTGAATCTACCTATGGAGGGCGAGAGCATCCCGATAGAGTTGAAACGGAAAAGGAATTAATAGATTCGGTAGAAGATACTGTGAATAAAGGAGGGCAAGTAGTTCTTCCTTCTTTTGGACTTGGAAGATCGCAAGAATTGTTGATGCTAGTTGAAAAATTGGGAGTTGAGGTCTGGCTTGATGGAATGGGTCGAGACATTGCTAGAATATTGCAAAAATATCCTGGAGCAATTAGAGATTTTGGAGGCATGAATAAGGCATTCAGAAACACTAAGTTTGTTAGGTATGCAAGACAGAGAAAAGCAGCTATGAAAGGAGATGTAATAGTTACAACTTCAGGAATGCTAAATGGCGGACCAGTATTGCATTATCTTTCAGAAATACGTAAAAATTCTTCTTCAGCAGTATTTTTGACTGGTTTCCAAGTTCCAGGGACAAATGGACATTTATTGAAGGAAACCGGAAAGTTAAGACTAGAGAGAGGAGATACTTCACCGCCAGTAGACATTAACTGTCAGTTAAAATCGTTTGATTTAAGTGGACATGCAGGACATAGTCAAATTGTTGATTTTATAGATAAGTGTAATCCTGAAAAAGTAATTCTTTATCACGGAGATAATAGAGAAGCTTTCAAAGAAGATTTAAAGGATTATGAGCTTGTTTTACCTCAGGAAAATGAGCATATTCAAATAAATTAGCTTTCTTCCATTTTATGATCAGGACCTATAAACATCCTGATAATTCCCAACAATAGGAAAAATATCAGAGAAGTAAATACTATTCCGTAAGGGCCTTGTAATTCTATAGAATCTTGTATTTGCCCATCACTTGTAGATAAATAATTATTAATATTTATTACAATTTCAGCAATGATAAATGTCACAAATAAGATTACAGCTAAATTAATTAGATAACTAACAAATAAAGTACTCAGTGTTCTTGAAACACTTTTCCTTTGAGCATTTGTCAAAAGGGAAATATCTAATCCCGCAGGCTTGAACTGTTCAGCATAATTTTCATATTTTATTGCAGCATAAGATAATTCAATATAAATTACAAATCCTAGACCAATAAATATTCCGCTGGACAAATATTCACTCCAAGTTCTGTCTTCTTGTTTAGTATCATAACCACAATAACTTTCTTCATAATTCTCAAGGCATAAATTAGGAGTGTACAAGAATCCAATAATAATTGCTAAACCTATAGATGCAGCAATAGCCCAACCTTTTCTTTTCCATATTCCATAAGCCCCTAAGAAAGGCATAGATCCAAAAATAATGTTAGTCATTCTAACTTTAAGGTCATCAATTCTTTCATATGTCTTATCCACATCGTCGTATACAAGCTTTACAGGCTTCCATTTCCACTCTGTAGCATTGGTTTCACTGTTCTCAATATCGACTTTAGTAGGTATGGTATATTCACCACCTTGCATATCTATAGCAGGATCAGCAATATAGTGACTTACACTTCCTATAATTAATATGAATAAAAGAAATTTGTATCTACCTTTAAATATTGTAAATATGTAAAAGAGGAAACCAGCTGCAAACCCCCATGGAACGAAAACGTCAGGACTCGGATTAAACCCCTTCAAGGATTTCCCAAGATATTTAGTAAGAAGCGAATCCATAGGATTGTGATATATGTAAAATTCACTTATCACATAAATTAGAGATAAGCTAGATATTATTTTAATTGCGAATATAATAGGATATTCTCCAAAAAAGTCTTTATAATTAATAATTTTATCAATCTTCGGAATTCGAGAGGTTTTTATCTCTACAGGATTTTCTTCCATTCAAATCTCCTGTAATGCAGTGTTTACATTATCGCCGTATTTCCAATCTCCAACTTGAAGCCCGAAGCTTCTAAGCTCAGAAATCATATTGTCTCTTTCAATTTTTGCAATTAATAAAGGTTCTATAGGTATTCGTTTCATCTTTTCTTCGAAGTCTAAACTAGATGGAGAAATAGTAGTTATTGTAAATCCCCTACTGATTGTGCTCGTAAAAGCTTCAGAAATAGTATGATCGTCGTCTAGAGAACTAAAAAGAATAATTGGAGATCCACTTGGTAAATGAGGTAGTAAGTCTTTCATTACAATTTGTAGTTTTAGATTACCTTGTGGTTTAGCACTAGATAAGGCAGTCAAAATTTTGAAAAGGTGATGTTCACCTCGATCCAAATCAACTCTTTCAATACTTTCACCATACACCATTAGTGCTACATTGTTTCTTTCATCAAGAAGTTGCTTAGCATATGTTGCAGCAGCTCTGCAAGACATTTCAAGCGGTGTGTCTCTTCCCCCACCCACCGCTGAAACTTCTCTTGCATCTAATAGTAAGATAACATCCATGACATCTTCTCTAACAGTTTCATTAACCATCATTTTACCTTTCTTGGCTAATGCTTTCCAATTCACCGATCGAAGTGAATCTCCAGGAACAAATTCTCGTAATGAATAAAATTCAGTTCCAGTACCAATTACATTCAAAGGCATTGCTCCAGAAAGTAATTTTGGAGCTCGTGAGGTTATGACTTGTTCTTCTAGAACTTCAACCTGAGGAAAAACTGAGAAGCTATGGATAGATTCTTCTATTCGTTCATTATAAAACAAGTCAAATGCATCTTTTACACGCATTTTAACAGGTCCTAAATGATAATGTCCTCTTAACGGTAATTTAAGAGAATATTCAAAAGAAACTTCTTGCCACGGTTTCATATATAGTAAAGTATAGTTTGATCCTTTCATAATCCTGGCTTGAGGAGGTAAACTATCATAGATTTCTACGAACCCAATACCCAACCCCGTATTCTTGATTATGAACTTAACAGACATGGTTCCATCTTCAAAAATATTATCTGAGGTCGTTTCTCTTCTGATTTTAACATTAGGCATCCAGACGTCTAAGAAACTCGAGATGACTACAAAGGTCAGCATTACTAGTCCTGCACTGATGAAAAGATAATTTAATCTAATCAATCCGGCGAGAGTTAGGAAGATTGCTCCTCCTGCGACAGCTGCAGCCTTTTTACTCCACATCTAGTCTTCTAGTTGTCCTTGGGTTGTAGGTACTTCGACTTGCTCAAGAATTTCAGATACAATTTCTTCAGTCTTGACTCCTTTAATTCTTGGTTCAGGTTTGAGAATGATACGGTGTCTGAGAGTATAGATACTTAGTCTCTTGATATCATCAGGAATTACATAATCTCTTCCATTTAGAACGGCGAGAGCCCTTGATAGTTTGAATAAAGACTGAGCTCCTCTCGGAGATGATCCTACTTTCACACGTGGATCTTCTCTAGTACGGTAAACAATTTCAACAATATATTCAATAATTGAGTCATCTATTCTTACTTTCTCAAGGCTCTGTTGCATTTCACGAAGTTTTTCAGGTGTTGTAATTGCTTGAAGTGTGTGAGCATCTTTCCCTCTCTGCTTTCTCTTTACAAGTATAGCCCTTTCAATAGGTCTTCCAGGATATCCCATAGATAATTTCATCATAAAACGATCTAGCTGAGCGTCAGGTAAAGGATAGGTACCTTCGGATTCAATAGGATTCTGTGTTGCTAATGTGACAAAGGGTTCAGGTAGAATATGAGTTTCACCTTCAATTGTAACTTGGTGTTCCTGCATTGCTTCTAGTAAAGCAGCTTGAGTTTTTGGAGGCGCTCGATTTATCTCGTCCGCAAGTAACAAATTACAGAATAAGGGCCCTTTACGGAACTCAAATTTTTGGTCCTTTTGGTTCCATATATAAATTCCAGTAATATCTGCAGGCAAAAGGTCAGGAGTAAACTGTACTCGTTTGAAATTAATGCCTAGTGCTTGTGCAAACGTGTTAGCCAAGAGTGTTTTAGCTAATCCGGGGTTATCTTCAAAGAGAATATTTCCCCCAGCAAGTATTCCAACAGCAGTCAAATCAAGTATTGGTCTTTTACCCATAACAACTTGTTCGGCTTCAGCTAAAACAGCTTGCATCATATCATGTGTTTCTTGTAATGAAGGATCCATCATGTAGGTTTGTAACCCTTCACTTTGGTCTTCAGTCCCAACTTCTGGAGTTGGTTCTGGCTCTTCTTCTTTTTTGCTATTTCCAAATATGCCCATTTATTTTTTCCATCCTTTTATTGCTTCTTCAACCTCATTTAAGGTCATAGTTCTATCATCATTAATCATAAATTTAATTAATAGAGGATCGTGCAGTAAATCTTCAATTTTTGTTTGTGATAACATCCCAAATTCTTCTCTTGTGTATCCGTTTTCAATTCTTACTTTCTCAATAAATATTTCTTTAATTGTATCGGGGTGTGTGTAATGTGCATGTGGAACTCTAAATCGAGATAATCTTCCTTCATATATATTGAAAAGGTGTCTCCAAGGCTTTGGATTTTCCACTCTCATCATAACTAATTGCAAGATTAAAATAATTGAACCTAAAAACAAGATTCCTAGTGTTTCACTATTGCTAATATAACCTAAAATTCCAAATAATTGAACATAAACAAGAGAAAGTATATCAGACTGTATATGTCTACTTTCATCGAAAATTAGTGTATGCTTCTTTCCACCAGTGACATATTGTACCATTGATAAAATGAATTCACGATTATCCAAATCATCATAATACTCATTTGTGAATATACTTGTATCAGAGATGAATATTACAGTTCCATTTCCTATATTTGCCTCAGCAACAACTTCTACTCCATTAGTTGATTCATCTCTGTATGTACCTTCACCTTTTCCGCCTATTTCATCTTGGTTGTAATCAATAAATGCTTTTTGGCTTGACCAAACAAGTCCTTCAGCAGCTCCTCCACTTTGAATTGTTAGTGCAGCAGGTGAGCTCATCATTAATTGCCCAGCAAAGTCCATTCTAGGGACATTAGCATCAATTATGGCAATAGAATTGTTTTTCGGATGTATCGGTTCATCCCAGTGATTCGAATCATATAATAATGCTGGCTTACATTTTGGACTGCTACTGCCACTTCCATCATATCCTAATGCATCAATTGCACCAGCTACCAGCCCGCTACTTTCGGTTGGTTGGCATCCTTCTTGAACTATATTGGTTCTTAATTTAACTCCAATTTCTAAAGAACCCATTTCTCCATAAAATGCAGAATTCCCATATCCTGAATCATCAGCAATGATAACTTTCCCTCCAGACTTAACAAAATTATAAATTGCATTTGAATCGAACTCAGAATAACTTCTTTCAACACCAATGATCACTAGTACAGTTGAATTAGTTTGAATGGTTTTAGTAGTTGCATTATTCTCAATTTCCGATATTTTATTGATAATAGCAGGTCTTGATACTATGGTCTTCATTTCATGAATACCCTTCTGATCTTCATTGATATCTGCAGCAAAGTTTGAGATGTCATTCCAGTCGTCATCATATGCCGAAAGTTGAGAAGGATTCTTTGCATTTGTTATTAAAGTAGGATAAACAACAGTCACCATCATAAGGACTATAATCAATGCAAATATCTTAGAACCATACAGTTCACGGAATTTTTTTCTCATTTAGCAGACCTCATTCCAAATATATTTGTGAATCTTGAAACTTTACCTTCTTTTAGTCCTTGGTTTAGTTCCATTTCTACTTCGTGCAAATTATTAATTGCTTCTACACACCATATATTGTAAGATCCATCGATCATTTCCATTCCAAATTCATCAACAACCTTGGGTTTTATTCCACTATATCTTGCAATTTCAAATAACGAAGTCAATAATTTAACACTCTGAGTAGGTATGGGTAATGCAGTGCGCATAACATCTGTGAATTCCCTAACAGTTTGGGTCTTAGTTTTGATAAATCCATATCTATCAAGAATATTTAGTAATTGATGGTAAGATTTAATTATAATTTGCCTATAATCTTCATCTTTATTCAACTCTTTTTGCATTTGTTTAATTAAATTTCTTACTTCATACTTGTGCTTTTGAGTCCAGTACAAGTAGTAAGCAGTTACCAAAAGTGCAGCAGGTATTCCTATGAATAAAGGTAAATATTTATTTATGTTGAAAGGTTCTTTTGCTTCAGGAGACTTAGTAATACTAATGGCTACATTGGCAATGGTTAACTCCGTTTCTTGAGGCGTATC
Source organism: Euryarchaeota archaeon UBA169 (assembly GCA_002497685.1). Lineage (GTDB taxonomy): Archaea > Thermoplasmatota > Poseidoniia > MGIII > CG-Epi1 > CG-Epi1. Next base: position 4,123 of record DAEH01000007.1, on the reverse strand, counting down.
ATCGTATGCTTCAATATATCCTCCAGTGAATTTAGCTTCTATACTAGCACTACTAGCATCTTCAGGGAATTCAAAACTAAATTTAGTGAAACCAAAGTTATCAGTAGTTAGATTGTATTCAATATTAGTGTCCATTGCAATATTCTTACCATAGAATAGGTTTACTACAACCGATAGTTCGGAATCAGGAATTGGACTGCTATCATCTTCTTCTAGCCAAATAGATACGTTAACATTATCTCCAGGGAAAACATTTTTCGGTTCAAAGTCAAATCTTATTTTACTTTCTACTAATATGGAATGCTTGCTTTTGTATTGAGTTCCATCAAGGTATTCGTTTCCTGAAAATGCAATCTTAACAGTATGATTGTTTCGATAGTCTTCAGGTATAATTCCAGTTGAGACAAATGTAGTATCATTAGTAAAAGTAGTGTCTAATTCTGCACTTCCGATGCTAACTGAAATATTTGTATTAATTCGATTTCCTAGATCGTCTACTAATATTCCATATACATTAAGGTCCCCCCCACGTCTTAATTCATTATTGAACCAATCACCTTCAACATTTACGTTCTCGAATGAGGTAGTTCCTGAAACAATGAATGAATTATTATCTACAGAACCTAAAAACCAATCAGTTTCATTATAAATTACGCTAACATTGCAGTTCCCCAAATCGTAATTAGCTACTAAAGGATAATTTAAGATATAAAGACCAAGCTCATCAGTTGAGGTGTAAATAATGTTGTTTTTGATGTTTATTCCTACGGTTTGATCATTGAGAGGAGTACCTGAACTGTCTACGAGAGATCCAGATAGGCTCACATTATTCCCTCTATATGCTTTTTTATTATCGTTATCTATATTTAATGTGAAAATTACGTTTGACTGTGGAATAACCTCGATTTCAAAATCAGTTTCTAATATATATGATTCTTCTAAGCTATCCTCTATTGTAATTTCAATGGTAAAAATATCAGTTTGTCCTTCGTTAACTAATATGCTGTAAGTGAAAACACCATCAGAATTTGTTTTATGGGGTGGAGCAAAGCCATCATTTTCATTGAAAAATTCAATAGTAGTATTAGGCATTACTATTCCTAGTTCATCTACAAGAATACCTGATAAATTATATTCAAAACCTCTTGCAGCTTTACAAATCTTTTCAGTAACTTGCTCAGTATTTCTACATTTTGCAGATTCATAGAATATTAAATTTGGAGTAGCCAATAGTGTTAAATTATTTGTAGTTTCTGATGAGGTAAGGGTTTGACTCCCATACAATATAGCTTTAATTCGATGTAGTCCGGGATATTCAGTAGATAAGTTATGTGAAAATATATAACTTCCATCACTCTCAGTCCTAGTTGAACCAAGTGATTGGTTACCTAAAAAGAGTGTGATTAGTTTTCCTTCAATACTTTGATTATTGTGGTCAGTTAAGTTTCCTTTTAGTTTCACTTCATTAGTTCTTAGTGAAGTCACTTGTTCTAATGTTAAGTTACTCTTTCCTTTTATTACAATTTCACTCACTACGACATCAGATGGATAAATTTCATTTCCGGAATAAGTTGCAGTAAGTATAGTGTTTCCCCACGAAGCATTATAAGGTATTAAGAAACTAATATTCCATTCTTGATTTCCGATAATATTGACTTGGTCAATGAGCAAATCTCCATATTTTAGTTCAATTGTTCCAGTAGGTTGTTCACCTTCGTCACCAAAAATAGTTCCTTTTATATCATATTCTTGTTCTAAATCAAAGTTCATTTCGTTTAACACATCAAACCTCAGTTCAACAGATGCATTAATTATCCTAATACTTTTGTTTCTAATCTCTTCAGTTAAATTTTCGGTACCATTGTATTTGAATTCAATTTCATATACTGCATCTTCTACGTCAGGAGTATTAACTTCTACTGTAAAAATTCCATTTTCATTGGTTAAATCATAGTAGGTCTCATTATCAAAATTAATTGCTATAAATTCATTTTTAATAGGAATATCTTCATCTTCGAACAAGGTTCCGGTAATCAAAGTTGTTTTCGAACTAGCTGCAGTAACAGGAACAGTAGATTCAATGGTCACATTTCCAATTACTTTAAGGTCTAATTGTGGGCCCCAACTTTCTAAAAGATTTACAGTTTCATTATAACTTTGGTAAGGTCTTCTTAGTTGTATTTTCCAATCCCCTGCTTTTAATTTAGAGTCAGTGTCGTAAATGTTACAAGTGACTACAAAGAATCCGTCTTCATCGCTAATTCCAGTCCCTACTAGGTATGACGGGCTACCTTCGCCATCACTTTCATTCAGATATGCTTCGAAGGCAACACCTCCGTATGGTTCTTCAGTTTCAGGGTTTTTGATAATCCATGACCAATTAAATGTGTCTGTTTTATTGACCTGAGAAGGAGGCCAACTTGGAGTTCCAGCTCTTGAGGGTGGACTTCCCCAAGGCGGGTCTTGCTCTTCAAAATAACCATAAACAGGATTCTCTTCGTCAATGTCTCCATCATCCCATAAGTCCCCGTCACTGTTATCTTCTCTTGGATCGGATGTGTTCCATCCTTGTTCATCATAATAAAGGCGTGGAGTGTTATTGTCTCCAGTAGTGTTCCAATACCATCTTACTTCATAATAATCAGTCAATCCATCACTATCAGTGTCAGAGTCTTCAGGATCAGTCCTAGATGAAAAAGTATCATTTGAAGGGGTAACTTCCTCGTAATCACTTAACCCATCATCATCAGAATCTTGGAGATTAGGATTTGAAGGATAATTATATTGATTATTTACTCCATCTTTATTAATGTCCCAAGGTTTAACTTCATCCCCATCCCATAGATTATCACCATCAGAATCTACTTCTAAAGGATTTGTAAAATATGTATTTATTTCTTCTAGATTTGTTAATCCATCAGTATCCAAATCTTCATCACCATCTAAAGTACCATCATCATCAGTATCATTATTTCCTGGACTGTAGTTATAACCTTCAGAGGCTCTAATATATTCCCAAGTGTCATTTAGTCCGTCCGAATCAGTATCAATGTTGAGAGGATTACTTCCAATTAATATTTCTAACCCATCATTTAATCCATCTTCATCCGTATCGCTGTTTGAGGGATTAGTACCATGTGTGAATATTTCATTTCCATCAATCAAAGAATCTCCATCTGTATCGCTGTTTATGGGATTTGTTTCATAGGTGTTGATTTCGTCATAATCTCCAACTCCATCGCTATCAGTATCTGAACTAGTGAGGCTAGTTCCGTAATCATTGGCTTCTATTCCGTCTTCAAGTCCATCATCATCTGTATCATTGTCATTAGGGTCTGAGATGTAATCATTAACTTCCAGTCCATCCTTGACACCATCTGAATCAGTATCATCACTATTTGGATTAGTAGAATGTGTAATAATTTCAGCATAGTCACTAAGCGCATCTCCATCACTATCCCAATTGTTTGGGTCAGTACCGTATGTGTTATTTTCATCCCCATCAGTCAATAAATCGCCATCGCTATCCTCATTGTTGGGATCAGTCTCAGTTAGATTCCATTCAATTGTATCATTTAATCCATCGCTATCTGAGTCTTGCAGGAGTGGATTAGATTCAACGACATTAACCTCATATCCATCAGATAGTAAGTCATTATCAGTGTCTGGGTCATCTGGATCAGTTCCGTATACTTGTTCCTCTCCGTTAGTTAATCCGTCACCATCGTCATCATTTGCAGCTATATTGTCGTCACCAGGATTATCTACAGGATTTGTCCCATCTGCATTCCATTCAACACCATCTCCAACACCTCCCCCATCAGTATCCCAATCATTTGGATCAGTCCCAATATCAATTTCTTCACCGTCATCTAGGCCGTCATTATCACTATCGGGATCGTTTGGGTTAGTAGAGTAATCATCAATTTCTTCACCATCTTCTAAGTCATCATCGTCAGTATCTGCTTCAGTTGGGTCGGTAGTATGTGTGTTGATTTCGTCATAATCGTTTAATCCATCGCCATCAGTGTCAACATTTGTAGGGCTTGTGTTGTGTATGGCTGTTTCATTATAATCTTCCAAACCATCTCCATCTGTATCTTTATCCAGAGGATCAGAATCA
>DAEH01000043.1 GCA_002497685.1 Euryarchaeota archaeon UBA169 | reverse complement strand
TTTACTAGATGAAGGTCAAACTGGTTTATCTGTAGCATTTGACCTGCCTACACAAATTGGATATGATAGCGATGATCCTATGTCACAAGGTGAAGTAGGAAAAGTTGGAGTTGCAATTGATACTATCGAAGATATGAAAAAATTATTTGATGGAGTTCCACTTGATACTGTCTCAACTAGTATGACAATCAATGCTCCAGCATCAATGTTGTTAGCAATGTACGTTGCTACAGGACAATCTCAAGGAGTGAAAGAATCTCAACTTAGAGGAACTATACAGAATGATATTTTGAAAGAATATATTGCTAGAGGAACGTACATTTTTCCACCTGAGCAATCTATGAGATTGACTACAGATGTGTTCGAGTATTGCAGTAAGAACATACCTAAATGGAATACCATATCTGTTTCTGGTTATCACATAAGAGAGGCTGGCTGTAGTACTGAACAAGAATTAGCATTTACCATTGCAAATGGAGTAACATATGCGAGAGCTGCCGTCGAAAAAGGTTTGGATGTCGATGACTTTGCACCAAGAATGGCTTTCTTCTTTAACGGACACAATGATTTTCTTCATGAAATAGCAAAATATAGAGCTGCAAGACAGATTTGGGCTAAGATAATGAAAACTGAATTTAAGGCTAAAAATGAAAAATCAATGATGCTAAGATTCCATACTCAAACTGGAGGCTCTACACTAACTGCGCAACAACCACATAATAATGTAGTTAGAACTGCAATTCAGGCTTTATCTGCAGTATTAGGAGGTACTCAAAGTCTTCATACCAATTCAATGGATGAGGCCTTAGGTTTGCCTTCTGAAAAAGCTGCAATAGTTGCTCTTAGAACGCAGCAAATAATTGCTGAAGAATCTGGAATTCCATTTACTATTGATCCATTGGCTGGTTCTTATACTATTGAAAGTATGACTGAAGAATTAGTCTCAAAGACTATGGACATTATAGAAAGAATTGATACAAATGGTGGAATGCTACAATGCATTGAAGAAGGATGGGTACAATCACAAATAATGGATTCAGCATACAAATATCAAAGAGAAATTGAAGAAAACGAAAGAATCATAGTAGGCGTAAACAAATACATCGATGAGGAAAATGCTAAGAGTGAAGTTACTAAGATTAATGAAGAATTAATTAAAGAAAAAATTGGGAAACTATTAATCTTAAAAGAAAAAAGAGGAAATGTAGATGAATATATTGACAAGATAGCTCAATACGCTACTACTGATGAGAATTTACTTCCCTACATAATTGAAGCTGTAAACGCTAAAGTTAGTCTTGGTGAAATTTGTAATTCACTTCGTAGGGTCTGGGGCGAATATAGACCTAAGGATATTATCTAATTCTCAAGTAATTTTATGTAATGCCTTGCCAGTCATGAAATAGTGGCGAAGCTAGGCTAGTTTGGTTAAACTGGGGGATTGTGGTTCCCTCGTCCCGGGTTCGATTCCCGGGCTTCGCCCCATTTTTTATAGTACTAAATTATAGAGGTTTTAGAATGAAAACTACATTGTACCAATTACACTTGACTGGGAGGCTAAAACATATGATTATTGAAGTCAAAGATAATGTAATTATTACAGAATGGTGGACATCAAAAGAAGAGGAAGACGGAAAGAAACAAATTACTGAAGAAACGGTTCATGGTAAAAATAAAGGTAGAAGTAATGAAACTACTAATAACGAACAGGCGATTTTAGAATACGAAAGGAAAATTAAGAAAAAGAAAGAAGAAGGTTATGTAGAAAATCGTGAAGATGCCATTTTAGGTGAAGAAATTGTTGTTAGTTCAACCTTAACTCAGTCATTTGCACCTTGTAAACCAATAAGTAAATTGAAAAAAGATGATGATCCTTATGATGGTGAATGGTTAGCTGAAAGAAAACACGATGGCTCATGTATACTTCTACACAATACAGGTACTGAAAAAATAGGATATACTAGAAGAATTAAACCCATAACTGAAATTTTAAGTGTTGTTACTGAGATCAAAAATGCTTTAGAAAAATTACCTGAGGAATCATTAATTATTGGAGAATTAATTGCATTTGACAAAGATGGTAAAGAAGAACCAAAAGTTCTGAAAGCTGTGACTACTGAAACTACTACTGAAGCTAAAGCAAAAAATAAATATGACTCGTTAATTACTGAAGGATATACATTCAATTACAATGTTTTTGATGTTATTTTTTGGTACGGTGAGGATGTAACTGACCGCACATTCCTTGAAAGAGTAGAGTTAACAAATCATTTTGGTAAAAGAAACATTAAAGTCTTTACTGAAGAAATGGCTAATGAAGCAAAAGAAGAGGATTGGGAAGGGTTCATTCTTAGAAAAGCAGATGATCAAATTACATTCACGATGAATGGAAAGCCAAAACGTAAAGGCTCATACAAATATAAATTTATAGAAACAACCGATTGTATTGTTACAAAAGTGTCTAGTGGTTCTGGAAAGCATGAGGTCCGGTTTGCAAGGTTCAGACTGGCTCAATATGAGAATAGCCCTTTTTTCGATGAACCTGTCCTTGTAGATTGTGGATGGGCCGGAGGTGGAAGACTTGGCGAAGAAAATATGGACATTGTCACCTCAGAATTATTGGAAAAAGGATATAAATTAGAAAAAACTGAACTTAAAGAAGAAGATTGGTTTGTCGTAGAATTGGAGTATCAGCGTAGACAAGAGAGAAATAGTAAAGGTCAACTATGCTTTGAATTTCCGATAATTATTAGAACTAGAAATGATAAACCTTTGAATGAATGCGAAGTTTAAATTTCTTCTAAGGTAGTTTCGAATTCTTCACCAGTCTGTAAATCTTTAACCTTAATTTTTTGACGACTCCATTCTTCTGGAGCAACCAAAATTATCCTATTAGCACCAACACGTTCTGCATGCTTAAATGCCCATTTCATTTTCTTGTTTTCAAGAACTAAATCTACTAATCTATCTGAATCGCGTAAGACTGAAGCTACTTTCACGGCCACATTTTTCAATTCCGGATCTAAAGCGATAACCACATCTTCAACTCCACTAAGTAATTGTGGAAGTAAGTTTTTATCTTTCAAAAGTTCCATAATTACCATATCGCCAAATCCAAATCCTGTAGCTGGCAAATCTTTTCCACCTAAAGTCGATAAAAGCGTATCATATCTTCCACCTCCACAAATTGCCCTAAACTTTCCTTTTCGATCATTAACTTCGAAAACTGAACCTGTGTAGTATGCAAGGCCTCTAACTATAGAACCATCAAACTCAACCCAATCAGAAATACCATAAGAATCAATTGCCTCAAACAATTCAGTTAACTCTTTCAACGCCTCACTGTCAGATTTTAGTACTTTCTTTAATGAATTCAAATGCTTCAATCCTAATGTAGATTGAATTGTTGAAATTACTTCTGAACTATGACCCAACTCCGCTAATTGCTCATTAATTATTTCGGAAGAAAGTTTATCCATTTTATCCACAATGATACAGGTTTGTGCAAAATTATCTCCTTCAATACCTAAAGCTCCTAGCACTTCTTCCAAAACTTTTCTACTGCTAACTCGAATAACTACATCTTCTTCAGTTAATCCAACGCCTTCAAGGAATGTAGTGATGACTGAAAATAACTCTGCATCTGCTGAAATTTCAGTAGTACCCCATATGTCTACATTCCATTGAAAATGCTCACGACCCCTTCCCTTTTGCATTCTTTCATAACGCCAACACTGAGGAATTGAGAACCATTTGATTGGCATTGGAAGAACTCCTGCTCGAGACATAACCATTCTTGCTAATGATGGCGTCATTTCGGGACGAAGACTAACGTTTCTGTCACCTTTATCTTTAAAATTATACAACTGTTTTACTATGTCTTCTCCTTGTTTACGAGTGTAAAGCTCTTCAGTTTCTAAAACAGGTGCATCGTATTCTTCAAAACCATGTAAAAGCGAAGCATATGTGAAATTATCAAACAACCAATTTCGGAGTCTCATCTCCTCTGGATAAAAATCACGTGTACCTTTGACGCCTTTTGCCACATTAGCTTACCTAGGGTCTATGTTAAGTATTTTGGGGAGGCACAAAGTTATAGAACTGGGCTGATAGGCCATTGATGGGAACATCTGATAAAATCAAAGAACTTGAGAAAAAATTAAAGAAAGTCTCAGAGGGAGACCAAGTTAGAATTGATAAACAGCATAAAGCTGGAAAGATGACTGCCCGAGAAAGAATAGAATCACTACTTGATGCTGATTCCTTTGTAGAATTAGATGCTATGGTTAAGCACCGTAGCAACAATTTTGGATTAGAAAAGAAAAGACCTGATGGCGATGGTGTCGTTACTGGCCATGGTACAATTAATGGAAGAACCGTTTATCTTTTTGCTCAAGATTTTACTGTTTTTGGAGGGGCATTAGGTGAAGCTCATGCCCAGAAAATCTGTAAAGTTATGGATCTAGCTGCAAAAACTGGATGCCCTATAATTGGACTCAATGATTCTGGAGGGGCTAGAATTCAAGAGGGAGTTGTAAGTCTTGGAGGGTATGCCGAAATTTTCTACAGAAATGTAACGTCATCAGGAGTTATTCCTCAATTTTCATTAATTTTAGGACCATGTGCAGGTGGTGCAGTCTATAGTCCTGCTATGACTGATTTTACACTAATGGTGAAAGATACAAGTCATATGTTTATCACTGGACCTGATGTTATCAAAACTGTAACACATGAGGAAGTAACTTTTGAAGATCTTGGAGGGGCTATAACTCATAACTCAGTTTCTGGTGTTGCACATTTAGCATGTGAATCTGAGGAAGACATGTTTGAATCTTTAAGAGAATTAATTAGTTTTATTCCTCAAAATAACATGGAAAGTTTACCCATTATTCCGTACACCAAAGAAGAAGCTGATGGCATCCCTGAATTAGATGAAATCATCCCAGATACTTCAACTGTCCCCTACGATATGTTGGATTTGATTAACTTAATTTGTGATGATCCTTTGTTCGAAGTACAACCTCATTGGGCTAAAAACATAATCACCGGTTTCGGAAGATTACGTGGCCATCCTATCGGAGTTGTCGCTAATCAACCCTCTGTTCTAGCTGGATGTTTAGATATTGATGCATCTACTAAAGCTGCTAGATTTGTTAGATTTTGTGATGCTTTCAATATTCCACTAGTTACCTTTGTAGATGTTCCTGGTTTCCTTCCTGGAACTGAGCAAGAACATGGCGGAATTATTAGACATGGTGCAAAATTATTGTATGCTTTTTCTGAAGCATCAGTTCCTAAATTAACTGTAATTACGAGAAAAGCGTATGGCGGAGCTTATGATGTAATGGCTTCCAAACATATACGTGCTGACTTGAACTTGGCATGGCCTACTGCTGAAATTGCAGTAATGGGCGCTGATGGTGCTGTAAACATTATCTTCAGAAAAGATATCGGAGAAGCTGAAGACCCAGAGAAAGCCCACAAAGAATTAAGTGATAATTATAAGGATAAATTTGCATCTCCATATGTTGCTGCTGAAATGGGATATATTGATCGTGTAATATTCCCAAGAGAAACTAGAAAAGAGTTGATTTTAGGATTGGAAAGATACGGGAACAAAAGAGAAAATAGGCCTAAAAGAAAACACGGTAATATTCCACTGTAACGTATATCTATCGTAGTCTACTGAAATGTATGACTATACTAGAAGTTGGAAACAAAGCACCAAATTTTGAATTACCAAATCAAGATGAAGAAAATAAGACGTTAGAAGATTACAAAGGTAAATGGTTAGTTGCATATTTTTATCCTCGTGATGATACGCCAGGATGTACTGTAGAAGCACAAGAATTTACAGAAGAATTAAAGAATTTTACAAATGAAGATGCTGTAATTGTAGGTGTAAGTCCAGATAATGCTGCAAAACACTGTAAATTTATTGACAAGCATGGACTCGGTGTTGAATTATTAGCTGACACTGAGAAGAAAATGCTTGACGACTATGGAGTCTGGCAAGAAAAATCCATGTACGGTAAAACTTACTTGGGAGTAGTACGAACTACTTACCTAATTGATCCTAATGGTTTGGTAGCCGAAGCCTGG
>DAEH01000008.1:3195-4338 GCA_002497685.1 Euryarchaeota archaeon UBA169 | reverse complement strand
AAACTCTTAAAGTGCATAAGAACGCCTGCGACCATTCCAGGCACACCAGCTACCGTCTCAAGAACAACAGCGCGGTGGCCATATCTATCAACAAAAAAAGTATCTGCAACGAATCGAAAAAACATTGTCATAGATAAAGCAAATTTATCTGACAAACGACTGGGAATTGAAGAGATTAGAGTTTTGATATAAACACCATTTATAAGTTGATATAAACAGTAATTATAACTTGATAGTTTTATTTAAGCAATGCTCCTGGAATCTTTTAGATGGTCAATGATAGTCGACGTTATTTCATCGGCAAGCTCTTCCGGAATTTCATGACCCACTCCTTCCATTATTAATTTCTTAGCATTAGGGATATTCTCATATAGGGCCATGCCATGATCTAAACCAAGGATAGCATCTTCTGTTCCGTGTATAACTAAAGTAGGTTTAGAAATTTGATTGAGTCTATGTTTTCTGCTTGGTGAGGCTCCTGCAGCATCTCCATGTTTACAGTTAGGATTATGCCCATGAGCCATAACTGGAACAAGTTTTTCCTTAAATTTTTCTTCATCAAATGGAAATCTAGAACCTGTAAGCTCTCTATAAATTCTTGTGACTGAATCGGCATGATTTCCCTTAGCATCCAAGAAAGCGGATTCCTGTATTCCTTTGACTAGAGCAGGAGTCATATTTGAAAGTTCCGGATCTCCCATACCTGGAGAAGACATAATTGGAGTGATTGTTAGGGTGCGATCAGGATAATCGAGCGCAAGTAATTGAGTTATCATACCTCCCATTGAAGCTCCAATGATATGAGCTTTTTCTATATTTAAGTGATCCATCAAGCAAACCGCATCTTTAGCCATATCATCTAAAGTATAGTCAGGATCTTTAATGTCAAACTCTTGCATATAGCCATTCTCATCAATAATAGAATTGAAGGCTTTTTTTAGAAAAAACTTTAATAAGAATTTGGGTAGAAATAGTCGAACTAGCTTTGCAGAAAAAGATTCCTTACCAAACCAAGTACTCTTGCCGACATCTCTATTATCAAACCTTACGACATGAAAACCTGCATCAACTATTGGGTCAATGAACTCTGGGGTCCATTGCATACAGTTTGCATTTGCTCCCATGATAAGGAGCACAGTAGGA
>DAEH01000008.1:753-2831 GCA_002497685.1 Euryarchaeota archaeon UBA169 | reverse complement strand
TTCCCACCAAATATTGATGTTATTTACTTCGGCAATTCCTTGGGTCATTAGAAATCTTAAAAATCTCTACGCCACTCTATTCCAAATCTTCTCGGTTGGCCCCAGTAATCAGCAGTAAATCCAAGAGAAGGATCAACTCCTCCAGCAGGTGTGTCGCCACCCTGCCAAAGCATACTGGAAATATATCTTTTATCAGTCAGGTTAGTACCCCATAACGTAATAGTTGTAACTCCATCAGGTAGTCTCATTGCAATCCTTCCATCGACTAAGCTATATCCTGGTGCATTTGAACCTGGGACATGTTCTAGAGTTCCCCAAACGTTATCTTGTTTATTCAAACTAACTTGGCTGGTCACAGATGTACCATTCGATAAAGTCTGATCGTGTATTAATCCTATGTCAAAAGTATTACTTTTTCCATTATCTCCAGATCCTCCAAAAGGTGTTGCAGATAAATCTCTTAAGACATCTGTAGAAACAAAGGTAGCAGGATCATAAAGTGTGTCCACAACATTAAAGTCATTATACTCACCATCAAGGAGACCATAAGTCATTGTTAGTGCCAGGTTATCCGTTAATTGAGCAACTAACTCAAATTCTAAACCACTTAAATCTGCTTCGTTAGCATTGACAATATCTGCTGTAGGTTGACCGTCTATTATCCTACCAACAGTAATTTGTTGATTCTCATATATAGTTGAAAAGTAAGTAGCATTTAAACGTACTGTTCCATCTCTAAGAGTACTTTTGAATCCAACTTCATAGTTATCAGATACTTCAGGTAAAAAAGGCTTCATTCTTACATCTTGGTTAAAGCCACCAGATGAGTAACCTTTACTGTAACTGGCATAGACTAGGAAATCTTCATTATAAGCATGACTGAGAATTGCTCTTGAAGTTGTCTCACTATAATCAATCTCTTGATAACAGCTATCACTTATTGCTACTCCTGTTGCTGGATCAATGTTTCCAGGACAAGCATATCCGGGATCGAAGCCTCCACCTATAAGAGTCTGTCTTCTTAAGTATTCTCTTTCATCTTCTGTCCTTCTCATACCGATAGTTAAATCCGTTTGATCATTGAATGCATAGGTTCCTTCGGCATAAAAAGCTTCATTTGAATTAGTAACATCATTTGACTGGTATCTGGAACCAAACATCTGAGTTCCCATAACAGTTTGAGCAACATTTAAGACTCCAGGAATAACAAGATAATACATTGGCCAATCAGCGGCTGATGGAGGTGTATATCCTCTCAATACAGGAACATCTATTTCCCCGAAACTATCTTCCTCAAACATATAAGCACCTAGTGTCCAAGATAGATTGCCTGTATCTCCAGTAAGCCTAATCTCATGAGAGTCGATATCGTTTTCACTAGGATTATTGATTACATCTAATAAATTAGTTGTGGAAGTTGTTGGAGAATTACCAGAACCCATACCCCAACCCCAAGTACCATTGTAATTTTCAATTTCTCTATGATTAGAAATAATGGTTAATGTACCGATTTCAAGATCTAAGGTTTGAGTTAGCGTGAAAGAATCAGTGTCTGAGGTTACTTGTTGATTAGGATTATTATCTCTTCCTAGACCATAGCTGGTCTCATTACAATTCTTTCTCATTGTATCGTATGTTCCTGCAAGATAGGCAACAGCACCAAACCCAGTAGCTAGAGCGCCATTTTCTGGATTGATAAAACGACAACTCGATAAAGTTGCAAGCTCATCTGATTCGAAATGATCATATGTAAATCTTGCGTTGTAAGCATCTCCGGAATATTGAAGAGATGCTCTTATAGATTGAGAATCTTCATTACCTTGGTAATTTCCTGTAATTTGATTCTTCATAAAACCATTAGTCTCTTTTGACATCACAGCAAATCTGGAAGAAAACCTATCTGATAGAGGAACATTAACCACTCCTCTTAAAACTCTGTGACCTTCTGTTCCAATACCTAGATTTACAAATCCTTCAAAATCATCTGTTGGGGCTTTTGTAATGATGTGAACTAATCCAGCAGTTGTATTTCTTCCAAATAATGTTCCTTGCGGCCCTCTAAGGACCTCAACACGCTC
>DAEH01000008.1:0-346 GCA_002497685.1 Euryarchaeota archaeon UBA169 | reverse complement strand
TGTGTTTCAGACCAATTTGTTTGACCGATACCTCTTAAAAAGACATTGGTTACAGTTGAATTAATACCCTGTGCTTCAAAATTCATATTAGGTGTTAATTTACCTATATCTGCAAGTTCAGTAATGTTCCTAGCTTCGATCTGATCTCCGCCCAAAGCTGTTATTGGTATTGGCACAGACTGAGCAGTTTCTTCTCTTTGTCTGGCTGTTACAACAACCTCATCAAAGATAGAAACTTCATCATCTGATGAAATAGAAAATACAGGGAACGATAAAAACGAAAGGATAAGTAGATTTCTAACCGACATAAAACTCTCCATAATTTAAGTGATGTAATATCACTCTA
>DAEH01000085.1:3072-5018 GCA_002497685.1 Euryarchaeota archaeon UBA169 | reverse complement strand
AGCTGCTACAACCGTTCTAATATTTTCTATGCCTTTCCTAGCTGTACCGATTTCAACAACTCATACCCTAATTGGTTCAGTAGTAGGAGTTGGTTTGGCAGGAGGAACAGCCTCAGTTGATTTCAAAGTCTTTGGTAAAATAGCAGCAAGTTGGGTCGCTAGTATTCCTGCAGCTGCCTTCGGTTCAATTCTTCTTTACATTATTTTTGGATTAAATGAAACAAGATTTATCATTTCAGTTGCAATAATTTTGTCTGTAATTATTTGGTTACTTTACAATGCCATTTCTACTGAGCTAAAGTCTGATATAAGGTCGGAGGCTGAAGGTTAGAAATGAAACTATTTGAAAGTAGGATAGGGCCAAGTGTTTTCAAGTCATATTACCTTCATGCAGAGAAAGTTTTTGAAACTGTAGAAAATATGAATGCTTGTGTAAAAGCAGCTTGTGAAGGTAAAAAGATAGAGGAACATATTGCAGCAACATCAAAATCGGAGTTGGAAGCTGATAAAATTAAAAGTGAAATTAGAGACGTACTAAGGGGGAGTGTACGTTTGGCCGTAGATAAACCCGTCTTTTTGGATTTAGTTTCTAGGCAAGATAGAATTGCAGATTATGCTGAAAATGTTACTGAAATTTTATCATTTAGAGAATTATACGAGAATAAAGAAGCTAAATCTTTAGTTCTTGATTTAGCAGACTCAGTTACAGCTACAGTAGACGAATATCGTATAACTGTAGGACGTTTCGAGTACTTACTTGAATCTGGTTTTGCTAATAAAGAAAAAGAAATAATGCATAATCATATAGGTAAAGTTAATGACTTAGAGCATGCAGCAGACTTAGTTGAAGCTAAAGCAGCCTCTTTTGTTTTTTCTAATGGGGATGATCAACCTTTAGCAGCATCTCACATGTATCGTTTAATCCAGCGTTTAGATGATGTTGCAAATGCTGCAGAAACTGCAGCAAATAGTCTCTTACCTATTATTTCAAAATAGGTAAATATTATTTGGACACTTCTTAATCGTTGACTGTGAATTTAGACGTTCCCTTATACACGCAGTCATCAGATTTTAGTTGCGGTTCAGCTTGTGTAGCGATGATTCTAAAATATTATAATTTTGTAAGTAAACTAGATAGAGATTTAGAAATAGAATTATGGAGAGAAACCAACGCAGTAGAGATGAAAGGAGCTGGAAGGTATGGCGTTTGTGCACCTTTGTCAGTAAGAGGTCTTTATCCACATATAATTACAGATAATCCAGGTCTAGGACTTATTGAGAGGGCAAAAACCTACATCAAAGATAATGGCGGAAGTGAACACTACCTGGAATTTTTCCACGATATGCAAAAAAGAGTATGTGCACTAAATGGTACAACACAAGAGATACGAAAACCTGAACTAAAGGATATCAGAGATGCACTTAATTCAGATAGAGTAATGATGGCACTTGTTTCTACTATTATTTTTGAGGAAGAAGATGAAGATATTCCACATTGGATAGTAATAACTGGAGAAGATAATGGCATTCTTACAGTTAACAATCCAATTGATGAGGACACTTCTAAGGCACATAGGCCAATATATTTCGAAGATTTGTATACAAATGCAGATAGATATCAAGAAATTACGTTAATTTCAGTAGGAACAAAATCAGTTAGTAAAGAAATAGTTCCTGAACCTCCACTTTCAGATAAGTATCTAGAGTACGTTCGTTGAAAGATAGTAATAGACTAAGTATATTCCTACGATTATCATCACAACTCCGCCAGCCATTTCAATTTGGCGAGTTGACGCTTTCAATTTATCTACAATAGTAGTTTCAGATGCAGCCACCATCATGGTGAATGCCACCATTAATGAGCCTGCAGTCAGAGAGAAAATTAAGAAAACGAGCAATCCAGTGATAATTCCCTTACTAATGCTTGCAGTTAGCAATCCTATTAC
>DAEH01000085.1:2372-2683 GCA_002497685.1 Euryarchaeota archaeon UBA169 | reverse complement strand
TTTGTTCCAGCTTCATCACTTGTAAAACTAAATGTCTCTAGTGCAGGATAGTTCATTTTTTTACCGGCAGATTGAATTCCACCTTCAACACCACTTACAACAGAAGTTGCAAATTGAGTGTGAAAAATATAATCATTAAGGAATTGACGGAATGGTTGAACTATTTTTTCAAAGTCGTATTCCATTAGCATTGAAAATCCTAATGCTGCAATCATAATTCCAACAAATAATTCTAGATACCCCAGATACCCTCCAATTATACTAACAAACGGGACTAACAATATTCCAATTAAGAGTAAAACTCCAGTTAG
>DAEH01000085.1:0-1967 GCA_002497685.1 Euryarchaeota archaeon UBA169 | reverse complement strand
TTCTTATTTGTCAAGTAAAAAGACATGTATCCAGGTAGCATTGGGAAAGAACAAGGTGAAAAGAAAACCATGACACCAGCACCCACTGCAAATAGATAGATTGAGGATTGTTTCAAATTTACAACACCTCCTTGGCCAGTTAATGCTTTATCGACTTCAGAAGTAAGCTCACTTTCAGATATAGGGCCTATATGAGAATAAGTTATTTCACCATTTTTATCGATTATAAAGATCTTAGGAGTTCCGATAACGTCGTATGCAATTTCGATATCTCCTTCCTTATCACCTAATGCATGCCTCCATCCGTGACTTTGTGCATAATCTTTCAGTTCAGATTCATCATCGTTTCCAAATACACTTACAGAAAGTATAGCGACGTCCTCATTATCCATTTTTTCAGAATAAGGTTCTAGAGCTTCTTTAACAAATTTTTCACAAGGTTCACAAGTAGAGAACATAAAATCAAGAATAACTACTTGTTCACCTTCATAGTCAGAAAGAGCAAAAGTAGTACCATTTGTATCTTCCAAAGTAAAATCAGGAGCCTTATTATCTCCTCCAATCATTCCATAAAGAACAACAGATAAAATCAGAATACTTACTGTTCCAATTGAGAACAAAACTTTATTTTCAAGAACTATAGTTTTGGTTTGTTCTACTAAAACATCCCAATTTGTTTCTTGTTTCTCAGTGGTCACTTTATTTCACCTTAGTATTTTCTTCGACTTAATCCAATTAATAAAGCTACAGTCACGGTAAAAATACCAAAACCAGGAGCTTCTTCACTATCATTACTTCTTCCAGTACCTTCGAATTGTTTGGCGTCACTGGCTGCAAATCCATTCTTTCCATCAACGAGTAAAATACGATACCATACAGGATCTCCACTACTAAACTGAATCGACGCAGTGGCCATATTGTTTTCATCGACGGTCATTGGCATTACGCCCCATGCTTCATCATTGTATGATCCGTTGTGAAAATTATAAATTACATAAGCAGATCCAATTCCGTCCTCATCCTCCAGTAGCGCACTAACTTCAGCTATATTACCAATTAGATTTTCATCATAATTTACAACTTTAGGCGGTTCATTTTGTTCATCATATGCAGTAGATTCAGGAGTTGCTGAATTAGCAGCTCTTGGTGTATCAGCACTATTTCCAGTCTTTCCAGCTGTAGTAGTTCTTGAAGTATCATCATTATCATAAACTACAGCAACTACAGAGATTTTTGCAGGATTTATTGGAGTAGGTATTGGGTGTTCACCTTCTTGCGGATTTCCCTCACGATCTTCGTGTCCACTAGGATACATTATGGTATCAGGAATAGACCATTCGATTTCTGAGGTCCAAGTTTCACCAGGGAGTAGTTCTACCTGTTCATTATGTAGTGCAGTTTCTCGGAAAACATTATGAGTCATAACTTCTTTTTCTTCTACAGAACTCCATGCCATTATGTCATCCTCTACAACAAAAAGATAAACGCTAGAATCTAGCATGTCTGGGTCGGTAGGAAGATTTATTCCACCTTCACCTAAGTAAGTTAAATTAATTGTAAAAATGAATTGGTTTTCTCTAAATTCTTGCCATATTCTTAGTTCGGTTGGTTTTACGTCTCTTTCACCGCTTTCAAAGTAATGGTCTTTGTATGTGTCGTAAGTTCCATCACCTCCGCCTAATTCTTCGATATATCCACCATCAAATTGAGCGTCAGGAGTACCTTGAACAGCATAATGCCCATATCTATCTTTTGATTCTTGGCTAACAAATTCATCATCTGAGCTTCCGCCATTTGTTTGATGGAAAGAAATAAAAGTTACAGGTTCAGAAGGATCTTCTCTGAATTCTTTCCATAGTTTAGCTACATCAGGATCTATACCCATACAAGGTGAACATCCTAAGCTAGTAAATTGTTCCATAATTGGCCGATGCGTCCATCCATTTGGATAGTCATCAGGTTCTGCA
>DAEH01000026.1:3791-4372 GCA_002497685.1 Euryarchaeota archaeon UBA169 | reverse complement strand
TTAGGAAGATCTGGACATAAAATTAAAGAAACTGCAATTGGGCGAATAGTATCCACTGAAGAAACCCAGATTTTGGAATCTGCAGTGATAGCTCGCCGAACATTAGCTGGAGAACTAGAGCCTTCAAGAATTCGAGAAATGCCTTTAGCAGTTTTGGCCAATCAAATTATTTCTTGGACTGTATGTGATAAGAATGTTGATAAGAAAACTTTTTTAGATACAATTAAACGAGCTTATCCTTTCAAAAAATTTAATGAAGAAAATTTAACAGATATGCTAGATTTATTAGATAAAGTTCATCAAAATCGTACAATAGGTAAAGCAGTAAGACAAGGGCCTAGAGCAATGAAATATTTTCATGGTAATTTATCATTGATACCCGATCAGCGAACTTCAGGAGTAAGAGATATTACAACTAGAAAAATGATTGGAAGATTAGATGAACGTTTCATTCTTGATTTGGTTCCAGGTGATAAGATTGTTTTCCGGGGCTCTGTTTGGGCCGTAGTTGAGATTGATGAGGAAGTAACAGTTTCCCCCTCGACATCGTTAGGAGAATTACCAAGATGGATTGGTGAGGA
>DAEH01000026.1:3263-3406 GCA_002497685.1 Euryarchaeota archaeon UBA169 | reverse complement strand
AATTGGGCAGATTTACCAATTACCAGAGAGGCTCTAGAAGTTCTTCAAAAGTACCATGAAAATATAGCAGATGCAGGAGTAATGCCCTCTCCGATTTGCTTAACTGTTGAGCAACATGAAAGATTATTCATATTGAATTATCC
>DAEH01000026.1:731-2855 GCA_002497685.1 Euryarchaeota archaeon UBA169 | reverse complement strand
CAATTCGATCCTTATAGAATTATTCTCGATGTTCCAGCACGAACAACAGTGAAAGATTTACTTGCTATATTGAAGGGATTTGTTCCTGAAGTAGGTAGTTTGCTGAGATTTGCAATCAAAGATAGCTCCTCTTTGAAACCTCAACTTCTTCATTCAGCTAGAAAAATGGGAGCTATAGCTCCTGATGCAGATATTGGGAAATTTGGAATGAAAAAATTAATGGAGGCTTATTTTGATACTCCATTGTACACTGAAGCAGTTGAGAGATTTTTATTTCATCAATTAGATGAAAAAGGAATGGAAGAATTTATTCATCAAATAAATTCAGGAGATATTTCAGTAAAGCTTTCGCCAAAAACACCACACGGTCATGCTGGTTTAGATCCTTACAGGGATTATCTGAAGCCACCTAAATCAGATAGTTCAGTTGTTACGGCTGTCAAAAGGCGTTTACTTCGTACAGATTTATCACTTAGATGTTTAGCTTGTGATAATTCTAGAAAGAGAAAAGTGAAGATGATAACTAAACATGAATTAGTTTGTCCAAGTTGTAATAGTAGAATGATAGCATTGTTGCATCCAATGGAGCTTAATCGTGACGTAAGTAATAAGAAATTAACAAAATCAGCTTCTTTAGCTAGATCTCATGGTGAAAGGGCTGCGTTAGTTATTGCAGGGAGAGGTATTGGACCTGACACTGCAGGTAGAATTCTAAGAAAACAGTTAAGAGATGAATCAGATTTAGTTAAAGCTATAATTGAGGCTGAAATTACTTATGCAAGAACAAGGCGCTTCTGGGATTAGTAAATAGTTCTGCCTTCATATTTATTAACTGTAGTCTTGAATCAGTTTTAAGGCATATACGAGTAAATATTCGAAAGAGCCGGAGATTAATTCAATGAAAGAATCTACTAACTCAGAGAAAGCATTGCCATATCTCGCTATTTTGGGTATTGTTCTTTACTTATTTTGTTATATTTCAGTGGCTATTTGGGGATATTATCTTGTTAATGGAATAGCAATGACAATATCTTTTTTGATAATTTATTATTATTTGGATTTAATAATAGATAAAGTTACTTTTCTGAAGAATTCAGACTATAAGCAGCAAATGTATTTTCTATTCTTTTTGTCTATAATTCTTAGATTTGGATGGTTGGGTCAAGATCAAATAATTACTAAAGACATAGAGTTTTACGTTGAGAGATCACAAGCTCTTGTCGATGGTCAAAAGCCATACATTGAAAGAGCAGATATCAACAAGCCACCTTTGTTTGCCCTCTATATTTGGATAATAGGTTTTTCTACAGATGTTATCAATGGACTTTTATCAACAGATATTACGTATTACACTTCATTTCGAATAATCTCTAGTATTGGAGATTCATTAGTAGTCCTTGGAATATTTTGGATTGCGTATGAGTATTATTCTAAGAAGCATGCACAGTATGCAGCTATTAGTTATGCTATATTTCCAATAGCAATTGAAACATCAGGTTTGTCTGGCCATTACGATCCATTTGTGATTTTATGTACTTTAGTTCCTTTGAAGTTACTTTGGCCTGAAGAAAAATCCCAGAGATTAGATTCAATTTATCTTCTATCTGGTTTCTTCATAGGTTTAGGGATTGCTTTGAAATTCTATCCCGTAGTCATGATACCTTTCTTTTTATTCATAATATACTCTTGGAGAGGGCGGCTTTTGTTTTCAGCAGGATTACCAATAGCTTCTCTTTTATCCTACGGCATTCTTGAGATGAGATATCCTGGTGCAGTGAAAGTTTATCGAGAATATCAGGGAGGAACTTGGATGGGTGATTGGATGAAATCCTTTGCAAGAGCATTCCAGGAATTTACAGGTTCCACAGAATTTTTAGGTTTAACCTTTAATGATATTTTCATTTCATTATTTGGAATTATGGGATTTGTTATGGTGGCAGGTTGGATTTTTGCTAGACATTTAACAGGTGTTGAAGTTTCACGTTATGACAATGAAAGTAATGCATTCACAGATTTCCTGATGTGGTTTGTAAACAAATGGGATAGCATGATATCTAATAATGATTTGAAAACGGAATCAGGTTGGACTATTTTTTCTGTTAAACTAATTAGTTTTTCTTTTAT
>DAEH01000026.1:0-397 GCA_002497685.1 Euryarchaeota archaeon UBA169 | reverse complement strand
GCTTATTATGGAACACAAATTGCAGCAGGTTTCTACATGTATGAAGGTGGCTTAGGTCTAAATCCACCATGGCTGTATGCTCTAGAGTTCTTTGCATTGTATTCCGTTATTGTTTTCTTTTTGTATAAAAATTGTTCATCTTATTTTGATAATATTAAGCTTTCCTCAGAAGAATCATTTGTACTAATGCTTGGATTAGGTATAATGGTCTTAATGTTTGGAAGTCCAGACTATCCAACATGGTACATTTGCTGGTATGCTCCATTTGTAATGCTTGCGCCTACGTATCAGACTAGAATGGCTTTAATGCTGCTCTTAGTATGGAATTTCCCAGGAGAGAGTATAGCTCTTTTACCAGATTATGTTGTTGAGGCAGACTAGTGGTTAATAATTCGAA
>DAEH01000069.1:11253-14024 GCA_002497685.1 Euryarchaeota archaeon UBA169 | reverse complement strand
CCATTTTACAACACGAAAATGATTAATGCTTAAATAACTAGACCAAAAATAACAATTGTTTCAGGAATAGCTGTAAAGATAAGACCATTTGTAAAGTTCTTATCATCTTCAGCAACTGCTCCAATTGCAGCTGAACCAATGTTACTCTGTGCTAAACCGGTTCCAATTCCTGCTAGACCAACTGCTAGAGCTGCTCCTATAGCAATGTACCCTTTGGAAGTTGCTTCTGCGGCTTTGACCGTGTCTTCATTGTCTGCGTGCTCTTCAGCACTTACTACTGGCGTGGTCAACAATGCTACAAAGAACACTGCTGCCAAAATGTATAGGTTTTTTTTCCCGTTCATGGTGTTACCTCTTTTTCTTTTGTATACTTTCGTATATAACCGAAAGGACTGTAAAGCGTGCCCCCACCCTGCACAAATTTTGTAAAGAATTCAACATATTGCAACCTTAGTGAGTTAATTCCGGTTCCAATGATTCCAAGTGTAAATACAGTCAAATGTCCTATCAACATTACAAAGACTGCAGCAATTATACCTGCTGGACCTGATGGCCAGAGAAGTGAAAAAGAGATAAAGTTTACAGTATAAGCTAAACCATAGTCGCTCAAACCAATGGCCCCTATACGTGCATATGAAATAACATTCGAGAAAATTGTTGGAAACTCTAGAAGTCCTACTACACCTTCACCTATTATTGCCAAACCTAAACCTGTAAGCATAACAACTAAACCAATAGTTTGAAACGATTCAGGTAGCAAGCCAACCAAGGAAACAAGTGAAAGAAGGCCTCCCCAAAGAATCATGAAAAAAGACAACTTTGCATAAACTGCATGCTTCAAGTCATGATGTTTCCACTCGTTCAAGAAACCTAGAATCAAACCTAGAGAAATATGAATGACACCAATCAATATAGACGATAAAAGCATCAATTGCGCCCCATGTGGATCGAACTTATGTATAGGAAGATGCCAGCTGAAACCTTCTGCTTTCTCAATCAAAGGTATATCAAAACCAGGACCATAATGCTTTGCAAATAACGCAGATGTGTAACCAAGTGTGTTTCCTATATTATAGAACGACTGGCCAAAAGCTTCGGCATATATGAAAGTACCAAACAGAAATGTATAGATACCTGCTGTCCTCAATATCTTACCTAAGTTAGCTAGAGCTTCATTATGAGCAAATTTAGACAGTATGTAATGACCGAATAAAATGTATGCGAAACCATAGCCTGCATCTCCTACCATTAAACCGAAGAATAATGGATAAGTGATAAAAATAATCATCGTTGGATCAAATTCCCAATGCTTAGGAGTGCTGTACAACTTTGTAAATAATTCGAACGGTTTGGCAACCTCGGGATTATCTAGCTTGATTGGAGGCTCTTCTTTTGAATCGTTGTCTACCTCATAATATATGTCTAAACCTTGCAGAGACTGCTGTAAATCTGAAACTGAACCTGAAGGAACCCAGCCATCCAATACAAACATATTTTCAGAAGTAGCTAACTTAAGAGGAAGTCCTGATTTCTCAGAAAGAGCGGCGTAATGTTCTTCACAAGCAACTAACCAGTCTCCATTACGAGTAGATAAAGCCTGTATTTCATGTAATATAGCTTCCTTTTCGTTTTCTAAATTCAAAAGTTGACTATCTAGCGAATTAAGCATTACCTTTGGTAACCCTTCACCATTTGGTACGTCCATAGATCTGAAACCGATTTTTAATAAATCTTTTTCAATGTCTGATGAAATTTTATTTGCACAAAAAACAACTATATTATCGCCGTTTTTAATAAAATCAATACTATTATTAGAACTTAAACCTGAAACATCTGCATCCGGTGAAAGATGACCTGCAAACACAGTAATACTTGAATAACCTGAAAGATACTTGACATCTATATCAAAATCTTCGAATTCTTTAAGTTGATCAATGCTACTACTAACTTCATCAATCCTTCTATCACAATCTCTTTGTTTATCTTTTAGCTCGTGAGTTTGTGAAATGATTGTTTCTAACTGAGATATTTCAGATTCTATTTCAGAATCTAGCTTAACATTATTAGGTGGATTAGGTTCAACTTCTAATAATTTGATAACTGAACGTAATTTAACTAAAAAGTCTGAAGATTGCTCCCCATAGTCTAAAGAGGTACCTATACCAAAACCTTCATCTTCATTATTGTATTCTACCACGTGTACTAAATTTTGATCGTTTAGTAACTTTGATAAATCGGCTAAATCCTTTTTATGACCACTTATGGTCATTCTTGACATTTTTTCAGACTTTAGCATTAAGATAGACTCTCCAAAAACTCTTTGATAAATTTATCTGCTGCTGCATCTACTTTACCATCGGCCTTCTTTTTCATATCCGAATTGTTTTTCTTACCTTTTTTAAGAATTTCACTCTTTTGAGATTCAACTTCAGTTCTTGCTGCATCAATCTCTTTTTGAGATTTGGATACTGCTGAATCTTTGGCTTTCTTCATCAAATTATCTTGATCTATAGGTACTTTGTTTCTTGCAGAAACTTGTTCCTTCTCTGCAGCTTCAATATCACTAGCTGCTGCAGTTTCAGCTTTCTTAATCTTCTCCAATAAGGCTTGTCTGGACATGGTTAAATCAAATAGTGAAGTATCAGTAAAAAAGGCCTATAAATATTTAAGCTAGGATTTTAGTAAAAGAATAAAGACTAAAGAAATGCAAGTACACTATTAAATCCCCTACTCTGGTAGCAAAATAATTGGGCCCGTAGCTTAGCCTGGTT
>DAEH01000069.1:0-10920 GCA_002497685.1 Euryarchaeota archaeon UBA169 | reverse complement strand
TGGAGCACCCGGCTGATAACCGGGAGGCCACCGGTTCAAATCCGGTCGGGCCCACCATAATATTCCAACTACTATTTTTTCAAATATTCAGATAGCTTTTCTCTATCACTCTTTCCGAGAATTACTTTCTCCTTGGAGACATAATTTATCATCACCACTACACTTGTCCCCTTTGCAACCAATTTCTTTTCTTTTTTACTGAAAAGTTCATGGCCAATCCCTATTGATGAATTCCCTAAATGAGTCAAGTAAGTTTCAATTTCTATTTCATCCGGATACTTAACTGGATGTTTATAGTCCATATTGAAATTAGCTAATATTGGACCCACACCTCCTTTTACCAAAATCTCTTCCATGTTACCTACTTCATATTCCCAAAGATTTTGAAATAACTTAATTCTTGCTGTTTCACACCATTTCAGATATATTATATTGTTAACATGTCCAAAACCATCCATATCTCCCCACAATACTGAAACATTAGTTGTGACAGAATTAGGATTATTCATCTAAAAATTGTTTCCCTGCTTGATAAAAGGCATTACCAACTAACCATTGCCCACCATCTGCTATCAACATGTCTCCAGTAATTACGTCTGCTGCAGAAGAACAAAGGTAGAGTACTTGCTGTGCCATTTTATTTGAATCTGTTACACCACCTAATGGAATATAATTTTCAAACATTTTAGCAGTTTTTTCATCAAGCATTAAATTACTCTTTACATTCTCTGTTAGAACCACGCCTGGGCAAAAAGCATTAACTCGAATCTCATCACTTGCCCACTCCAAAGCCAAAGTTCTTGTCAAATTCAAAACCCCTGCTTTTGCTGCCCCAGAGTGGCCAACAAAGGGTGCTGCATTCCATGCATAATTGGCAATAATGTTAACTACTGAAGAAATTGATTCCGATTTTCGAAGAAGTGGATAACATGCCTTGGATACTCTAAAAGTTCCATCTAACACAATATCTACTACTGCCCTCCAAGCATTTTCACTCATACTCGATACTGGCGCTATGAAATTGCCTGCAGCGTTATTTACTAAAATATCTAATTCACCCCATTCGGATTTAATGAAATCAGCTACAGTTGTAACACTTCCATTATCACGCACATCCATCACTTTCCATAACAACTCTTTACCAGTTTCTTTCTGAGCTTCTTCTGAAGCTAATTGCAAATTATCTTCTTTTCGAGATGCTATCAGTACTTCGGCACCATGTTCTAAAAAGGCTTTTGCAAAACCTAAACCCATTCCTGTTGCACCTCCAGTTATGAATACTTTTTTGCCTTCGAATAAATTATCTTTAAAAATACTATTATTTGCCATTTAATTTGCAGCTCCTGTAAATTTATGTACACTATCAAACCCTTCATCAGGTAGTGACATCATTGTTCCTGAACCTGAACCTATTGCAATTGCTCGGGACAATGTTTCTGGCAAGATACGTTCGAAGAAGAATCTAGCTGTGATAATCTTATGACTATAATATTCATTTGAGTCTCTCTTTTCGAATGCAACTTCTAACATTAGTAACCACATGTAACCCATTGCTACTAAACCAAACTGCCTCAAATAATCTGTGGCTGCAGCTCCAATTTCGTAAGGATTTGATAGGCCTTTTTGAGCCATATACAATGTAGTCTTTTGTAAACCCTTTAGAGACTTTGCAAAAGGATCAAGAAATTCTTTCATATTTTCATCTTCCTTGTTTGCTTCTATGAATTCTAAAGCTGGATGGAAAAATCTCCTTAGCAGTCTACCCATATGTTGTGGCATCTTCCTACCTGCTAAATCTAGTGCCTGAATACCATTAGTCCCTTCCCATATAGGTGCTATTCTAACATCACGATAAAACTGTTCCATCCCATATTCTTTGATATATCCATGACCTCCGAAAATTTGAAGCATTTCTGAAGTGATTTCTACACCATAATCTGTCAATAAAGCCTTAATTATTGGAGTCATCAACTCAACCAAATCTTCGTTCTCCTTACGCACTTTTGGATCTTTATCTTTTTCAGATCTATCTATTGCTAAGGCAGTCCAACATGCTAACATCCTACCTGAATCAATAAGGGCTTTCGCTCTCATTAACATCCTCCTAATATCTGGATGAACTATTAGTGGATCAGCTTCATCTTCCGGGTTACGAGTGCCCTTGAGATCTCTGCCCTGAATCCTATCTTTGGAATAAGCTAAAGCATTTTGATATGCTATTTCAGCCTGGCCAAGTCCCTGAAGGCCTACTGCAATTCTCTCTGTATTCATCATGGAAAACATTGCTGCAAGACCCTCATTAAGTTCTCCAATTAGGTAACCTTCCGAACCTTCAAAACTCATCACGCAAGTTGCAGAACCATGAACTCCCATTTTTTCCTCAATGGATACACAAGTGACATTGTTGTGATTTCCCAATTCTCCCTCACTATTTACTTTGTACTTTGGAACTAAGAAGAGACTAATTCCTTTAACTCCCTTAGGCGCGTCTGGCAATCTTGCAAGAACTAAATGCACTATATTTTCAGCCATATCATGCTCACCACAAGATATGAAAATTTTTTGACCACTTACTAAATAATTTTCTCCATTTGGTTTAGCTGATGTTCGAATCAAACCTAAATCTGTACCGCAATGAGCTTCTGTAAGGCACATTGTACCAAACCATTCACCTGAAAGGAATTTTGGAAGATACCTTTTCCTTATTTCCTCACTACCATGCTTGTGAATACAGTGGTAAGCTCCTTTGGTTAAACCTAAATAAATTCCAAGGGACATGTTAGTTGCACATGACATTTCATCAGATAGAACGCTAACTACATTTGGAAATTCCATTCCACCATATTCTTGATGACCAAAAAGTTGAGTTAAACCTGCATCTATCACTATGCGTGTCGCTTTTTTCATAGTTTCAGGAACTACAACTTCACCATCATTGAAAGTAACGCCTACTTCATCTCCTTCTTTTGCTGAAGGAAGCCAATAATCTTCGTTAATCTTTCCAAACTGTTCACTAATCATTTCGATCATATCCCATGTAGCTTCGCTATACTCAGGATAAGATCCTAATTCTCTTTCAATTTGCAAAACTTCTCGTAAAACAAACTCGTATTCTCGCAGTGGTGCTTTGTATTTTACCATATTAATTCCTCAACGGCCTTCCTGTTGTCAACATATGCTCAACACGATCCATAGTTCCTTCTGTTCTCATAAGTCTAAGAATCCCTTCACGCTCCATTTCGAGTATTTTATCATCAGAAACTGTCTCTGTCGGGTCTGTTTCCCCTCCTGATAATATGTAAGACAATTCTTTCGTTACAACAACATCATGTGGTGTGGCGTGACCTGCTTTTACCAAGTCATCTACTGCTAAGTCCAAAGCTGCTTTACCAGAAGGGCCTGGCAAGTAATGCTCCATTGGAGTTGGAGCTTCATAATTATCGATCATATTCATACATAAATTTTTAGCATCGTACAGTAAACGTTCACGATTCATAGTTATCTTATCTTCAGAACGAAGAAACTTTAGATCCTTAGCTTCATGAGCACTCGTAGCAACTTTTGCAGTTCCAATATTCTGAAAAATATTTGTTATTGTTGCCATAGGTCCTTTAGGTTGTTCAGAATCATTGTTCCATCGCGTAATTAATTCCTTACAGCCACCCCAAGCTGGAACCAAACCAACTCCCACTTCAACTAAACCAATGTAACTTTCTGAATAGGCTTGTACGGCATCACATGCAAGTAAAACTTCACAACCACCCCCAATTGCCAAGCCATGAGAAGCACCTACTACTGGGAAATTACCATGTTTTAGCATCATAAAAGCTAGTTGTCCACCTTGAACAAACTTCTCAGCTTCTTCCCATGCTCCAACATTTGTCACAAAACTTGATAATCCCAAATTAGCACCTGCTGAAAAGTTGGTTCCATCGTTGCCTATCACAAGACCCATATATTCTCCAGATTCACAAATCTCTGAAGCTTTTGTCAAAGCCACCATAATTAAGGGATCCATTGAATTCATCTTACTATGGAACTCAGCTAGAAGAATATTATCACCCATATCCCACAGACTAGCTGAAGAATTTCTATAAACTGCCTTATTCCCTCTTTTTACATCTTGAGTGTTCAAATATCCTTCTGGTTTGTGTACATTTGAATAGCTACCATCAACATCAAGATAACTCAAATTACCCTTAATGGTATCATAGAAATTGCCCTCTGATACTGTCTTTAACAATTCAGGCACTGGAAATCCTTCTTCTGAAATTTTATTTGAAAACCATGAAGGTCCCAACTCATCCAACATCTCAAAAGGTCCTTTTTTCCAAAGGAAACCATTTTTCATTGCTAAGTCAACGTTCACTAAATTATTAGTTATCTCAGGAACCAGTGATGCAGCATAAGAAAGCGTTTTGGAAAGCACCTTCCAAGCATATTCACCACCTTTATCATTATATTCAACAAGTTTTCTCAATCCTTTTTTAGCAGCTCTAACGCTTTCAAATCCTACTTTCCTAACTGAAGTATTGTAGATTCCTGTATTTAGATTTCTCGATTCCTTAATTCTATTGCCTGCCTCTGCATTTAACCTGTAGAAACCTCCTTTACCTTTTCTTCCAGTATATCCTTCCGATATCATTTGCTCTAAAATTTTATCAATACCTAAACTTTCTTGCTCTTTTACACCTAAATTATACATGTCATCCTTTGAAAGATTTGAAGACATGCTTTCTGTTACATGAGGAATAAGATCCAAACCAACTACATCTATCAAACCAAATATTCCGGTTTTTGGAGCTCCTATAGGGCGGCCCATTACTGCATCGGCTTCTTCAACTGTAAGGCCTAACTTAAGAGCCTCAATCATCCCAACAAGTGTCCAGTAGGTTCCTATCCTATTTCCTATAAATCCAGGAGTATCATTACAAAGAACTACTTCCTTCCCAAGAGTTAAATCACAAAATTGACTAATAGATTCTATTTTTTCTTTGGAAACTTCTTCGCCTGCTACAATTTCCAATAGTCTAAGATACCTTGGCGGATTAAAAAAATGAGTAATCATAAAATCTTTCGCAAATGAAGCCGGCATTCCACTTACCAACATTTTGCGAGGAATCGTAGAAGTGTTTGAGGTTATTATTGATCCTTCTTTCCTGTGTTTATCAATCTTTCTAAATACATCATGCTTTATCTCAAGCTTTTCCAAAACTACTTCAATAATTAAATCTGCGTCACTAATTAAATCAAGATCGTCTTCGATATTTCCCGTCTGTATCAATTTAGCATTATTCTTGTGCATCAAAGGTGTTGGACTTCCCATCTTAACTGGCTTTAACATACTTTTAACAGCATTTTCAGCAATTACATTACGATTTTCAGCATCTTTTGGAACTATATCTAGCAGCTTTACCGGAAGACCTGCATTGGCAATATGTGCCGCTATTCCACTACCCATTAATCCAGCACCAATTACTGCAACTTTCTTAATATCCATTTACGCCCTTTCTAAAACTGTCGCACATCCTTGTCCGCCACCAACACACATTGTTGAAAGTGCATATCGCTTACCAGTCTCCTGAAGAAGAGATGCTGCCTTTCCTGTAATTCTCGCACCACTTGCACCTAAAGGATGTCCCAGGGAAATAGCTCCACCGTGGACATTCAATTTTGACATGTCAATTCCTAACTCCTTAACACATGCTAAACTTTGAGCTGCAAAAGCTTCATTCATTTCAATAATATCAACATCTTCTAATCTAATTCCTGCCCTTTTCAGAGCCTTTTGTGAAGATAAAACAGGCCCAATACCCATTATCTTCGGATCACAACCTGAGATTGCCATACCTCTTATGTATGCCATAATTTTCAAACCACTCTTTTTAGCATATTCTTCTGAACAAACTATTACTGCGGCAGCCCCATCAGTCAAAGGTGATGAGGTCCCTGCAGTGACAACTCCATTCTTATCAAAAGCTGGTTTTAACTTAGACATAGATTCTAGTGAAGTTTCAGGCCTAACACATCCATCTTTACTTACATCGCCAATTGCAATTATCTCATTATTAAATTGATTATTTTCTTGAGCTGCAGACGCTTTTTGATGACTTTCTAGAGCCATCTGCTCTTGTTCCTCTCTAGAAATTGAATGATCTCTGGCCAAATTTTCAGCCGTATGTCCCATACCAATGTAAGCATCAACATCTACTAAACTAGGATTCAGCATTGGATTGAAACCAGCCATAGGCACTCTGCTCATAGATTCAACACCACCTGCTATGAACAATTCCCCTGAACCTGAATTTATTGCACCTGCTGCTTGGTGTATAGCTTGCATAGATGATGCACAAAATCGATTAACTGTTACGCCGCCAACACTGTTTGGTAAGCCAGATAAAAATACAACATTTCTAGCCAAATTCATCCCCTGCTCAGCTTCTGGGAATGCACAACCTAAAATTAAATCTTCAACATCATTTATATTAATTGAATGTTTTTTTATTAATCCCTTTACAACCTCTGCTGCCAAATCATCTGGTCTAATTTTAGCTAAACTACCTTTTTTAGCTGGCGTAAAAGGTGAACGGGCAAAACCGCAAATTACGACATTTTTACTCATCTGTTTTATACATAACACATTTACTATATAAAACTAAGGAAAGTGATTAAATTTATAAAACATTTATATACTTTGTGGCTAAACTTACCTTTTAAATAGATGTAACAGATATGACTACTATGCAAGGTTTAAGTCAGAGTGATAAATTAAAATCTGAAAAAGAAATTAAAATACTAACACAATTAGGTTTATCCAAGGATGAAGCTCAAGTTTATCACGTTCTTCTTGTATCTAAAGAATCTACTGTTGGAAAAATAAGTAGATCAATAAACTTTTCAAGAGCTAAGATTTATGGAATTATAGATAATCTATTATCTGAAGGTATTGTAGTAGAAGGAAATAAGCACCCGAAAACCTATTTCCCTGTAGACCCTAAAGAAATATCAGACCGGAAATTGAAATCTGTACAAAAAGCATCTAAACTAGTCGATGAAAAATTAGCCCCATTATTCAAATCCAAACCTGTGGATTATTTAGAAACGCTAACTGTAAAAGACATGGAAATATTTTCACAAGTAGTGGATATGTGTGAAAGAGCAAACGAAACTATTGATGTCATTGCCGCAATACTTCCTTCAGAAATGCCTAGAAATGTGTGTAGAGCGTTCTCCGATGCAAGTGGACGAGGAATAAAAGTTAGAATGTTATTTCCTGACAAGGAAACAAATTTAGATTTAAGCCGTTTGGAAGGTTATTTTGAAGTAAAACTANNTACTGTTGGAAAAATAAGTAGATCCATAAACTTTTCAAGAGCTAAGATTTATGGAATTATAGATAATCTATTATCTGAAGGTATTGTAGTAGAGGGAAATAAGCACCCGAAAACCTATTTTCCTGTAGACCCTAAAGAAATATCAGACCGGAAATTAAAATCTGTACAAAAAGCATCTAAACTAGTCGATGAAAAATTAGCCCCATTATTCAAATCCAAACCTGTGGATTATTTGGAAACGCTAACTGTAAAAGACATGGAAATATTTTCACAAGTAGTGGATATGTGTGAAAGAGCAAACGAAACTATAGATGTCATTGCCGCAATACTTCCTTCAGAAATGCCTAGAAATGTGTGTAGAGCATTCTCTGATGCAAGTGGCCGAGGAATAAAGGTTAGAATGTTATTTCCTGACAAGGAAACAAATTTAGATTTAAGCCGTTTAGAAGGTTATTTTGAAGTAAAACTAGCAAAATCAATACCTGCTGCTGGAATTATATTAATAGACAACAGTGAATTCTGTGTTGGTGGACTGGATGTCCCTGAATCGGACAATACACTTCTAGGAATGTGGATGAATCAACCTGAATTAGCTAGGCTTGCAAGATTAATTTTTGATAACTTATATGATACTGCTGAAACTTATGAAAGTTAATAATTATTCAAAGTCCAGGTAGAGTTCCAAATGCAAAATAATAGATAACTGCTGATATACCATAGAAAAAGATAAAGATTTTCAAATATCTTAGGATAGCTCTGAAAATAAACCCTCCTGTAGATATATTGTCTTTTGGTTCTTCGTCTGAATGCGCAAAAGGATCTTTATCCCTTACATCTAACCTTGCCATAATATGATATAGTATTGTCAAATTAAAGATATCTCTCTGAGACAACTAATATTAATTGATGTCTCACTAAACTAATTATGAGTTCTCATCCAAATAATGAACCCATTCTGGGCTATGAGCCTGGAAGTGCTGAAAAAGAAACTTTATTGAAAGAGATAAACAAGCAAATGGAAGAGGTAATTGAAATCCCATGCATAATAAATGGCGAAAAAATTTACACAAATAATACTGTAACACAAGTGATACCTCATAATCATAGCCATGTTCTTGCAAAAGTACATCTTGCAGGTAAAAAAGAAATTGAGAATGCTTGTCAATCTGCAATAAATGCTCAAGAAAGTTGGATAGAACTTGGGATGGATAAAAGGGCAAAAATATTTGAAAAGTGTGCTGACTTGCTTGCTGGAAAATGGAGGATGAAAATAAATGCAGCCACTATGCTTAACCAAAGTAAGACTGCTTTTCAGGCTGAAATTGATGCAGCCTGTGAATTAATAGACTTTTGGAAATTTAATGCACACTATGTGAGAGAATTTCATGATCAATATCAACCCTTAGTTTCACCTGAAGGCAACCTTAATACAACTGAAATAAGACCTCTTGAAGGATTTGTACTCGCTGTAACGCCATTTAATTTTACGAGTATAGCTGCCAATCTACCTAGTGCTCCAGCTATTGTAGGATGTACTGCATTATGGAAGCCAAGTCGAAACTCTTATCACTCAAATTATTTACTAATGGAATTGATGATGGAAGCTGGACTACCTGATGGTGTGATCAACTTTCTACCGGGTTCAGGATCTGAAATAACTGAGACCTGTCTCTCGAATCCTGATTTTGCAGGGTTGCATTTCACAGGATCAACTGCTGTCTTTCAAGGAATTTGGCAACGTATAGCTGAAGCTTTACCTAATCTAAGAAGTTACCCTAGAATTGTTGGGGAGACTGGAGGAAAAGATTTTGTTGTGGCCCATCCTGATTGTGACAGAAGAGGGCTTCTTGTTGCACTTCTCAGAGGCGCATTCGAATACCAAGGCCAAAAATGTTCTGCTGCAAGTAGAGCTTACGTTCCTAAATCTGTTTGGGAAGATATGGGAGACGACTTGGTTAAAGAAGTTGAAAAAATAAAAATGGGTGATGCTACTGATTTTTCCAATTTTATGACGGCAGTTATTGATGATCGAGCATTTAATAAAATAAAAGGATACATTGACAGAGCCTCAAATGACTCTGATTGTGAAGTAATAACTGGTGGGAAATGTGATAACGAAACTGGATGGTTCATTGAGCCAACAATTATTTTAACTAAAAATCCTAATTCTGAGACTATGGTGGAAGAAATATTTGGACCCGTTTTGACCATTTATGTTTATGAAGATGAAAAATTTGATGATGTTCTTGATTTATGCGATAGGGCTTCACCGTACGCATTAACAGGATCTATATTCTCTAGTAATGAAAAGAATATCGAAAGGGCATTCAATAAACTAAGATTCACAGCAGGTAATTTCTACATTAATGACAAACCAACTGGAGCTGTTGTTGGTCAACAGCCATTTGGTGGCGCAAGAGCCTCGGGGACTAATGACAAGGCTGGAGGACCTCTGAATTTATTAAGATGGATTTCACCAAGATCAGTTAAAAGAAATACTCTCAAAATCCATGATTGGAAATATCCATTTATGGGTGAAAATTAAACTTCGTACTAAAGAGAATTTGTGAAGAAATTTACAATCTGAGATTCATATTCGGGTGAATATTCCCATAGTGCATCTACATGTGCACTATCCTCAACAAGCCATAATGTAACATTTGCATCAGCTTTTACAGCCTCATTGTAAAACTTCTTGGAATGTTCATTAGAAATTCTAACATCACTATCTCCATGGACCAAGTACATTGGCCTATCACCTGCTCTCGAAGCCACTTCCAATGGAACTTTATCATCTAAATTAACGCCAACTAGTCTTTCGCCCATTGTTATTGCTGGCGATGCCAGTATCCTAGGGAAACCAAGTCTTTCTAATTCATTTCCTACTAAAAGTGGAAAGTCAATTATTGGACTATCTAACCACATAGCTCCTATTTCGGATTCATCAAAAGCAAGTGTTGTTGCCAGAGCATATGTAGAAATACTAACAATACCTATTGATTTAGGATTGTAGGCTTTATCTTCAATTAACCAATCATAGGCTCCTAAAACATCAAGATACTCTTTTTGACCTAAATAAAAATAATCTGAGACTACTTCACTATGTCCATGATTTCGAAGATCTATCATAAAAACATTGATATTATTCTTTGCTAAGTATGAGGCTGACAGCAAAATCTCTGGCTTACATTTGCCATTCTCATAGCCCCCATGCACAAAAATAACTACCGGAGATGATGAATTTACTTCAACATACCAGCCTTCAAGATCAATCCCATCTCGACTTACAAAATTAATGGTTTCATATGAATCAAACTGCCAAGGAGTTGCATTGAAATTCTTTCTCATAGATATTCTCTGTTCTGAATCTGCCCAAGGCTCAAAAGATTCCCAATCATCATCTACTGTCCAATTTGTTGGAGTATTAGATTCCCAGAGACCACAACCATGAGGTACTGTCAAAGCTTGTTTAGCTATAACATGACCTAAACCAAACCAGATAGTTGGTAAAAGTAAAACTAATACAACTGAAATCGAAAGAAAGAGCCTCTTTCTATCTTTCACAAACTGAGGTAGATTAATCATA
>DAEH01000025.1 GCA_002497685.1 Euryarchaeota archaeon UBA169 | reverse complement strand
TTTGATTTTCCGTAGTTTTCCAAGTACAATAAATATTCGCGAATTATGTTTGCATCAATTCCTTCATTGTCTCCCGCAACATACCAATCGAAAAATTTAGTCAACGCAGAATAGTATGTTTGTCTACTATTTTGGTTTTGACGTTGATTTACTACAGACATCACCATTTTTTGGATGTCTGGGCCGTTTTCTGCGATAATGTCCATTTTACTTTCGATAATATACATTATAAAAAGTAATATATAAAGTAATCGTTTTTTAGCATAATTAATAGATCTCTGAAAAACACGGAAACCCCTAGAGTTTTGCATTTTTTCAGCCATTTGCATATTTATGCATTCCTTATTATATTATATATTTTAGTATATTTGATTAAATAACGTAACTTTCTAAATAATAGTTAAAACATTAATTTAAGAGTTATTTATGATATAATGTATTTTAGTATATTTTATTATATTTGCTTTTTACGTTTAATTACAGAAACTACGCCAATTCCAATAATTGCATGTAGTAAACTAATACTTGACAAACTGTTATTCATCATACTTCCTGAATTATCATTCATTAAATCACTAACATTAAAATTGTACAACCAAAATTCATCTCCTATGCTTCCATCATCATTTCTAATAAACTTGAAATGTAAGCTATTCTTAGTTACATCAAATTTAGTGTAGCCGTAAGATAATTCTCGATATGCAGACCAATTAGGCTTTGGATCTTCTAATCCGTCATAGATACTTCGACCAGAGTTTCCTGCTACTATGTGAATCGGTGCTCCTGGTTTATAGTATGCATCAGACATATTTCCACTGCTAGTTGAATAAACATTTTCTTCAAAAACGGGATATGTTCTTTCGTAATGGTGATCGTGGCCATACATTGCTAAATCAACTTGGTATTGAAAAAGCAAAGGTTCCATGGCTTCTCTAAATTCTATTTCACTGCCGTGTCCATCGCCATCTCCATTTGAGCTATACATTGGCCTATGGGCAAAGAACACAATCCAAGGAACATTTTCCCTATTATTGTTCGCATTTTCTAAGTCTCCTTGTAACCAGCTATGTTGGGTACTTCCAGGATCATAATCATGTTCAGATGAAATAGATACGAAGTGTATAAATTCATAATCAAAACTATACCAAAAACTGTTTGGACCTGGATTATAGAATCTAGTTTCATAAGCATCAAATCCGTAAGGATCATCATCCTCTTCGTGGTTACCTGGTGCATACATATGTGGATATTTTGATGCTACAGTTTCAATTTGATTTTGGTATTCATCCCAAACAGTATTGTCTCCCCATCCATTACCAGCCCCTGCATTATTTGCATATGAAATATCACCGGGATGTATTACTAAATCGAATTCATCGTTGGCCATGTTATTAGTTGTTTCTTGAGCATTACTTGAAGTTCCATGATCTGCTAATGCACCAATTGTAATTGTTTCAGGATCTTCTTCAAGAGTATTGAAAGAGAATACATCACTCCATTCATTTCCTCCACCAGCTCTATAATAATATGTAGTATTTGGACTTAATTCAGTCAGTTTAACTGTGTGAACGCATGTGGTCCATTGGTACATGTCATTATCTCCTGTAGCAGTTTGACTAAGCTCTCCACTATCTATTCCATATTCAACATTAGACCCTGAAGGGCAGGAAAAAGTAGTATCTTCTTGAGTTCCCCACTGAATAATCATTTCATTTGTGTTTCCACTAGTAGCAAGATGTATTTGTTCAGGTGGTGCAGCTTTCCCAGTAGGAACAATCAATATAATTAAGAAAATTCCAAAGGTAATTAAGAGATTGTTTACTAAATTCACAATTTGGGAAAAGATGTAGCTTATTTAAGAATAATCAATTGTAGATGTTACAATATATACTAAATTATCTTTGTCTGCTTCTTATCATTTCTACTCTTCGGTTTACGGCTTTTTTTCCTACTACCATGCCTTTTGTTTATTTTTCTGGAAGTTTTTCTTACGTCTGGATTTCCTCTGGCCTTATAGGATCTACTGACTCCCTCTTGTCTTGCCTCTTTTTCATCGACTAATGGTTCAGGATAATTTTTACCAATTACACAGTTAATTTGTGTTTGCATTTCCTCAGTCATCTTCCATGGCTCGTGTATGTATTCTGTAGGGACCGTTCTTAGTTCAGGAACCCATTTTCTTATGTAAATTCCATCTGGATCTTGATCCGTTGATTGCTTTAGAATAGAATATGCTCTAACAGTATTAATTCCAGTAGTGCCACTTTGCATGGAAACTTGGGACCAGTGAATGCCAGGTTCATAGTCAATAAAGTGTCTTGCAAGATAATTTCCAGTATCTTTCCATGGTAGCCATAACGTATAACTTGCAACTGACATTAGCATGGCTCTCATTCGAAAATTTATCCAGCCTGTAGCTACAAGTTGTCTCATACATGCATCGAAGAAAGGCCATCCAGTGTTTCCTGTTGTCCATTTTTTAAATTTAATAGGGTCTCGTTTTCTGTTCAGTCTCATATCAAGTTCATGATTCATTGCTCTAGAACCTAAGTCTGTTTGCAACTCTAATTTTTGTATAAAATGGCAATGCCAAGCTAATCTACTTTTGAAAGAATTAAGGCTAGCTAGCCATTTCCTTCTAGTATTACTTTTCTCCAATGCCTTTAATTGTTTCACCTTCTCATTAGTAATTTTCAATATTTGTTTAATCGTTATACATCCAGCACTAATGTATGGTGAAAGCCTTGAGCAGCTTTTGTCAGCAGTAAGAGGGCTAGACATTTCATATCTGTAATTCATCCCTCTATCATTCAGAAAAGATTCTAGTACTCTTTTAGCTTCCATTTCGCCAGGAACATATCGTTTTTTTAATTCTCTATTATCAAGCCCAAGCTCCTCAATAGATTTAACTGACTTGAACTTAGTTTTACCATTAAATTTTAGTAATTTGGGTGCAGGGATAACTTCTTTGAGTAATCTTTCAGTCCTAGATTTATACCAGTTGTCTCTATCTTTTAGTCTGCGAATTACTGCGTTTGTAGGATATTCTTTCCAGTTTATTTTTTGAGATTCAAACCAACTTGCAACTTCGATATCTCTATTGTATGACCACTCAGTACCTGTTTCTTCATGACTGTAAATATTACTAATCTTATATTTTGATGAAATTTCTTTGAATATATCAATTACTTCACCATGGAGAATGAACATTTCACCTCCCAATAATCTTATTCGTTTTTGTAATTTAATTGCACATTTCAACTCCCAATCAATATGTATTGGATCATTATCTTTTTGCTTGAATCTGGATGGTTCAATTATGAAGATACCAAGAAAATCATTGTTGCTTGTTGCTACTGCATTTATTGGAGCGTGATCT
>DAEH01000077.1:14187-17281 GCA_002497685.1 Euryarchaeota archaeon UBA169 | reverse complement strand
AGACTTTTTAGAGCATGCCCATTCCAATTTGAACGATAAAGGTATAGCTATTTTTCATGAAGCATACAATAACTCATGGCTTGGTTTTAAGAGAAGAAGTGATTGGGGAACAATACCTACATCCTTTTCGGAATTGATGGAAGAGCATGGATTCAATGCAAAGAAATTTGAGCGTGTAAAATTTTACGGACCTAGTAAAAGTCATATAATTGCATATTTGCAAAAAATTTAACCAGATACACAATAATAAAAAACCTAGACTCTAAATTTATTAAGAGTAGTTCAGTGCATTGCATAGTGAATAACAAACCTACCTTATTTATTACATTCATAATTTTGGCTGCTAATTGTGGATGTTTAGATTTTATTAGTGGAGATGATGATAGTGCTAAATTGTGGAATGCAGGATTAAACAAGTACTGCATAGAACATGGAAATAATGAAAGATGCTGGTTGCTATACATTCCTGTAAATTCCAATAATGACTCACCACTTGTTATCGATATGCATGGAAGCGGTGATGATGCCTATCAACAATATAATACGTCTAGATTTTCTGAAATTTCAGATAGGGATAGTGTTGTAATTGCATATCCACAAGGTTATGATAATCTCTGGAATCAAACCGATGGTCTTTGTTGTGGTGAAGAAGATGACATTGGATTCATATTGGAAATGATTGAAGAAATCCAAATTACACACCCTATAGATACAAATCGAATTTATGCAAGTGGATGGTCAAATGGATGTGGAATGGCACAAAGGTTAGCAGTTCAAGCAAGTAATACTTTTACTGCTGCAGCCTGTATGTCAATGTACCAATTTGCTACAGTACCTGGCGATTATTCACCAATACCTTTTATGGAAGTTCATGGACTTCTGGATGAAATAATTCACTATCCTACTGCGGCACTTACAGGAATATACTTTGAATTATATGGCGAAGGTGTGGAAGATGGTGCAATTCAGAATTTAGAAGAATGGGCGGATTTGAACAATTGCCAAGGCCTATTTCCTGAATTTTTTGTAATAGAAAATGATTACGATATTAGAGGATATTCTGACTGCGAAAATGATGCCGAAGTTCGACTAATGACCTTATTCTACGCGCAGCATAATCCATACATAAATGATGATCCTGTATCTGATCCTGGAAGAGGTGGAGGAAATCCTACGGAAATACCATCAACGGATATCATTTGGGATTTTATGAAACAATATTCTAAAGACACTATGGAATAAGAACTACTTTACCAAACATAGTTCCTTCTTCTAATATTTGATGACCTTTTGCACCCTCAGATAGGGGAATTTCGCAATCAACTACTGAATTTATCGCTCCAGAATTCAATAGTTTTAACAGTTCTGCAAAGTCTGAGTGTGAACCCATTGTAGAACCAAGGATAGATAATTGTTTTGAGAATACATGACGAATATCTGTCTCCGCAATTGGTCCTTTAGTATTTCCAACTGTTACAATTCTTCCACCGATACCTGACAATTGAATTGAACGTGTCCAAGTTGGCTTACCAACATTATCAACTACAATATCGTAACCTTTCCTTCCTATTACAGGAAATAATTCTTTATGCCAATTTTCATTAGCTTTGTAATCTACAACAAAAGACGCCCCTAATTCCTCAGCTTTTCTCTTCTTTTCAGCTCCACCTGCTACAACGTGAACTTCAGCTCCGAAATGTTTAGCGATTTGAATAGATAGTGAATTTACTCCACCTCCAGAACCCATAACTAGTACATGGTCTCCTTTCTGTATTCCTGCTCTGATTACGAGCATTCTATAGGCAGTTAAGCCTGCAAGAAGTGGAGCAGCAGCTTGACTAGCCGTCATGCCTTCTGGACGCTTGTGGACATTCTCTGCAGGTACTGACACATATTCAGCACATCCTCCACTAATATGCTCACCAAGAATACGATACCCGGGGCTCATACTATCCATACCTTTCTCTGTCCAAGAATCCTCTTTTGTTGATATTCCTGGATCAACCACAACCTTGTCTCCTTCTTTCCAAGAACCGCTGCCTTCTACAACGGTACCTGAAACATCACTACCTCCAATGTGTGGCATTGCTAAATTTAATCCTGGCCAACCTTTACGAATCCAAACATCCAAATGATTAAGGGCACAAGCTTCAACTTTAATTAAAACATGATTTTCTTTATTTTTTAAGTAAGGCAAATCTCCGTATTGTAATACATCTCTTTCGCCATGCTCCTCAAAATATAGTGCTTTCATATGTTTACTGTAAACCCGACGGTATATATTCTAAAGCTTCAAGTCTTGCTTGAGCTTTAACAAGAATCTTATTTGATTCCTCAATTATGAAATTTAACCTATCATTGTCTGGAGGTGCGATTACTCCTTTTCTGAAAAGTAAGTTGTCGATACGATTTGCAGAAAGAATTTCTACATTCCATTTTTCATCGTTCCCTGTAATTAATGAAGAATATTTCCACCCCTGGCCGTGAACAATTCCTCTTAATTTTATTGCCAATTCCATGGTTCGGCAAGATATATGGAAAATAGGTGATTGAGCCTGTAAAATGACTATTGAATTGTCTGGAATATCAAATTCTGAAATGGCCTCATCAACTTCCTCGGCAGTTACTTCCCGATGCCAAGTCTTTCGCCGCTGTACGGAATCTTTCCGGCCTATATCTGGAAGAATAATTAGTTGTATTCTTCCTGCACAACTTGAAGTTGTAAAAATATCGGGATGCGAATTAAAAGAATTAATAACCGAAATAACTCCTTCATCCACTAAACCTTCAGATAGGGCATACTCTAGTTTCTTCATTGCATTAGATTTGTATTGACTGAATTCCATTATTTGTTTGGTCACTCACCAACTAAACTAAAGGTTACCTTCCTAATATGTCTTTGGTCTCTATGTTCCCAGATGTAAATCCCTTGCCAAGTACCTAATGAAAGTTTACCATTAACAACCGGAATACTCTCAGAAGTACTCGTTAATGCCGAACGAATATGTGCTGGCATATCATCCTTACCTTCCATATTATGAACATAAGCGAAATCTTCAGGAACTAGTTTAGAAAAAAAAGTTTCAAAATCTTG
>DAEH01000077.1:0-13855 GCA_002497685.1 Euryarchaeota archaeon UBA169 | reverse complement strand
CTTACAGAAGGATCATAGTTTTCTTGAATCACTAGACTAGCACTCGTGTGTTTGATAAATAGACTGCAAATTCCATTATCTAGGCCTGATTCTGAAACAAGAGCTTGGACATTCTTTGTAATATCTAGAAAAGACTTAGGCGCGGTACTAATTTCCAAAGTTTTTTGGTATAACGCCATAGTAACTAATTAAGAGAGGCGCAAATAAGACTATCATGTTAACTATAATTGGCTTGGGACTTGGAGGGCCAAATTCAATAACCATGGATGGAGTAATCGCATTGAGTATGTCTGAACATATATTCTATGAAACATATACTTCTCCAATTCATTCTGAAACATTGGAGTGGATTGAAATGAAATCACAGAGAAAGCCTATTCACCTTTCTCGGAACCAAGTAGAAGAGCCAAAAGAAATGGTAGATTTAGCTAAAGAAACTAATGTTTCCCTGCTAATTGTGGGTGATGCGTTATCTGCAACAACTCACGTAAGTTTACTTCTTGACTGTAAAAAAAATGGTGTTGAATGTCAAATAATACATAATG
The DNA here is from genome assembly GCA_002497685.1 of Euryarchaeota archaeon UBA169. Classification (GTDB taxonomy): domain Archaea; phylum Thermoplasmatota; class Poseidoniia; order MGIII; family CG-Epi1; genus CG-Epi1. Next base: position 13,310 of record DAEH01000077.1, on the reverse strand, counting down.
CATCTGTTCTTACTGCTGTAGCTGGAGTTTTAGGTCTTCAACATTATAATTTTGGACCTGTGGCTACACTTGTTCTACCTGAAGGCAATTATAAACCGCTCAGCCCAATAGATAAGATAAAATCCAATATGGAAAACGGAAATCATTCATTAGTTCTACTTGATATCAAAGCTGACAATCCAGATGAAGATCCAAGATACATGACGGCTTCTCAGGCTGCAGAACAGATGATAGAAGCTGGAATACCAAAAGATACGATGGTTGCCGCAGCTGCTAGAGTTGGCAGAGAGGACCAAAAATTATGGTATGGAAAGTTGAAATATTTGTCAAATAAAGACATCGGAAAAGAGCCACACAGCATTGTTGTTCCTTCTAAATTACACTTCACAGAACAGGATTTCCTCGAGAGCTTGTAACCGTTCCTGTTTTAAGCCCCTCTCGAACTAGTTCGACCTAGATGCAGGGATGGATTGCACTAGAGAACGGTTCTGTTTTTTTTGGTGACTCGTTTGGTTATCAAGATACAGTTGAAGGAGAGCTCGTTTTCAATACGTCAATGACGGGCTATCAGGAAGCTCTTACGGACCCCAGTTACGCGGGTCAAATTCTAATGTTTACGTTTCCACAAATTGGAAACTATGGCTGCAATAAAGAAAGCTATGAATCTGAAAAGATTCAAACCAAAGCTTGCATTGTGAAAGAATGGTGTCGCTCACCACACCAAGGTGAGGAGAATTTTGATCAATGGCTAAAACGGGAGAAAATTCCCGGACTCGAAGGTATTGATACTAGAGAATTAACTATAATTACAAGAGAATCTGGAACCTTAAGGGCAATAATCTGTACTGATGGAAAGATAACTCCTGAAGAGGGAGTTATTAGAGCTAAAGAAATGGAATGGCCTTCAAATTCCAACTTGGTAGCTGAAGTTTCAACTAAAGAAGTATACAAGGAAGGTACAAGAGGACCAAAAGTAACTTTATTTGATTGGGGAGTAAAAAAGTCGATTGTAACCAACTTAGCGAAGAAAAACAGAGTTACAGTAGTGCCTTGGAATTATACTATTGAAGAAATTAGAAAAACGAAACCGGATTTAATTTTTATGAGTAATGGACCTGGCGATCCTGATCATCCAGAAATGAAACCAGTTGTAGACAATATTAGTGAACTTACAAAAAAATACCCAATAATTGGTATTTGCTTAGGACATCAGATTTTAGGCCTTGCACTTGGCGGTGAAACTTACAAACTAAAATATGGGCACAGGGGAGGAAACCAGCCAGTCAAACATGTAAGGACTGAAAACGTATACATTACCTCACAAAATCATGGATTTGCACTTCATAAATTACCAGAAGATGTACGTGAAACTTTTATTAATCTTAACGATGGAACCTGTGAAGGAATAAGTGCGAAAAATTGTTGGTCAGTACAGTTCCATCCTGAAGCTGCACCAGGTCCAATGGATGCAAATGTTTTGTTTGAAAAAGTAGGAGAAATGATTGATGAATAAAATGAAAATACTGGTTCCGGGTGCTGGCCCCATAATTATAGGTCAAGCTGCCGAATTTGATTACTCAGGTTCACAATGTTGCTCCGCATTGAGAGAAGCTGGCCATGAGGTTGTCCTTGTAAATTCAAACCCAGCTACAATACAAACCGATCCAGATACTGCAGATGTAGTTTACATTGAACCATTAACTGTAGATTCTGTAGAAAAGATAATTGCAAAGGAAAAGCCTGATGCCATTATTCCAGGAATGGGTGGTCAAACTGGATTGAACCTTACGGTTGGCCTTCATGAAAAGGGTGTTTTGGAAAAATATAACGTTGATATCCTAGGAACCTCTCTAGAATCTATTCAAATGGCTGAGGATCGAGACCTATTTCGGAAGAGGATGGAAGAAATCGGAGAACCTGTAGCTAAAAGTGGAATCGCTCAGACAATTGAAGAATCTCTAAAATTGGCTGAAAAATTAAATTATCCCGTTGTTGTAAGACCTGCATTTACGCTGGGAGGAACTGGAGGTGGTATTGCATATAGTAAACAAGAATTAGAAATAATTGCAGGTAGAGGACTTGCACTTTCCCCAGTTAAACAATTGCTCATTGAAGAATCTATTCTAGGATGGCTTGAATTTGAATTTGAAGTTTTAAGAGATAGAGATGACAATGCAATCATTGTTTGTTCAATGGAAAATCTTGATCCAATGGGAGTACATACTGGAGAATCTGTTGTTGTGGCTCCTTCATTGACCTTACCTGAACAGGCATATCAGAAGCTCAGAACATCTGCATTAAAAGTCGTAAAAAGTTTAGGAATTGTTGGAGGCTGTAATGTACAATTTGCTTACCACTCAAAAACTCAGAATTATATCCTAATCGAAGTCAATCCTAGAGTTTCCAGATCTTCTGCACTAGCTTCAAAAGCAACAGGAGTACCAATTGCAAGAATAGCTTCTATGTTATGTTTAGGACATAGAATACATGAATTGCCAAATCGTGTGACGGGAAATACAAGTGCTGCATTTGAACCATCTATAGATTATGTAATAACGAAAATACCAAGATGGCCATTTGATAAATTCAAATTGGCGGATCGGGAATTGGGGACGCAAATGAAATCTACTGGTGAAACAATGTCCATTGGAAGGACATTTGAAGAATCTCTGATGAAAGCTTGGAGATCAATAGGTCAGGGAGATGGATATCCTGAATGTCTTGACTGGAATGAAAAAAGATTAAAAGAAAGCCTAAGAGTCCCAAATGACAGAAGGCTACATGTTATCTGGACATATCTAAAAAATAAGCAAGCAAACCAAAAAAGTATTGAAGAAGTATGTGAAATTACTGATTTCCATGCATTCTTTATAGAGAGAATTGCTAAACTTGTCAGGTTAGAAATTGAAGCTGAAACTTGCAAAGAGGAGATACCTGATAAACTTCTAACAAAGCTGAAAACGAATGGTTTTGGTGACAAACATATATCTCACTTAACTGGTTTAAATCAGAAAGATATTAGGAATCAAAGGAAGAAGCTTGGAATGGTATGTAGTTTCCTAATGGTAGATACTTGCGCAGGTGAATTTGAAGCAAAAACTCCTTACTTTTATTCAACATATGCAGACAAGAAAGAACCATTTAAGACAGGGAAGAGCATTGTGATTTTAGGTTCTGGACCTATAAGAATTGGGCAAGGTATTGAATTTGATTACTCTACTGTACACGGAGTCCAAGCGGCAAGAGACGCAGGGTATGAGGCTGTAGTCGTCAATAATAATCCTGAAACCGTTTCAACTGATTTTGACGCTTCGGACAGACTTTATTTTGAGCCATTGGATCGAGAATCAATCTTCGAAATATTAGATTTAGAAAAACCATATGGAATTGTCTTGCAACTTGGAGGGCAAACTGCCGTTAACCTAGCGGCACACATTGAAGAATACATTAAGCAAGAAAAACTTCCAACCAAAATATTAGGGACTAAAGTCAGCGACATGGAAATGGCTGAGGATCGTGAAAAGTGTGGCCATATCATGGAGAAAAATGGCATAGATATGCCAGAATGGGCTGCAGCTAAGAACTCAGAAGAAGTCATAGAATATGCTGAAAAAATAGGATATCCTGTACTTGTTAGGCCTTCATTTGTACTTGGAGGTAGAGGAATGGAAATAGTACATAACCGTTCACAGCTAAATAAATATTTAAAATTAGAATCTCATGCCACACCAGAAAAACCTGTACTCGTTGATAAATTTCTTGAAGGAGCTGTAGAACTTGATGTTGATCTGATTTCCGATGGAAAAAAGGTTGTTATTGGCGCAATTATGGAGCAAATTGAAATGGCTGGCGTTCACTCGGGAGATAGTGCTTGTGTAATGCCACCACAATCTCTTGACAAAGAAACAGAAAAGAAAATTATTGCAGTGTCAACAAATGTGGCTAAGTCTTTGAATATTATAGGCGCCGCTAATCTTCAACTTGCTATAAAAGATGGTAAAATATACCTTTTGGAGGCTAATCCGAGGGCAAGTAGAACATTGCCATTTGTCAGTAAATCTACAGGATATCCACTTGCTAGAATTGCAGTTAATTTGATGCTCGGTGAAAAAATTAAAAAATTACCCGAAATACTGCCAATGGAAGGAGCTTCTGTAAAAGTGCCGACTTTCTCTTGGCTGAAGATTACAGGACTAGATACAGTACTTGGCCCTGAAATGAAGTCTACCGGTGAGGCAATGGGTCATGGACCAAATTTTGGGACTGCATATCTTAAAGCTATGAAGGGAGGCAACAAAAGTATCCCCACAAATGGAACCGTATTCCTATCAATCTCAAATAAGTTAAAAGTTGAATTTATAGAATTAGCGAAAAGATTGAAAAAACTAGGCTTTGATTTGATAGCAACAAAAGGTACCGCATCACACCTCCGTTCATCGAATATTACCTCGAAGGTTATCTGGAGAATTTCGGATAATAAGAGTCCCGATATACTTTCAATAATGCGTGAAGGTAATGTAAATCTAATCATTAATTTGCCTACAGGAAGGCAAGCTGCAACTGATGGAGCCCAAATGCGAAGACTAGCTGTTGAACTTGGGATTCCTTTCATAACAACAATTACTGGAGCTGATGCTGCAATCAAATCTTTAGAGGAAGGTGAGAACGATTATCTTGTGCCTATTACTAAAAAATAGTTTGGCACTATAGTACCTCTTTTATATAGTAGTATATCAGAGAGAAAGTATCGGTAATATCATGTCTGAAACAAGAGAGATTGTAAGCGTAATAACCTGCGACTTAGAGGGAAGAATCGAAACATTTAATCCAAACGCTGAAAAACTTTTTGGATACTCTGCTGAAGAAGTCATTGGTAAAAAAAGAGTTTCTCTCTTTTCACCAGGAATGGTTGTTCTTGGCCATGTCGCAAATTGGCTAGATAAGGCGAAAAAGAATGATGAAGGATACTCAACCGAGACTACATTTGTCAGAAAAAACGGTGAACAGTTTGCAGCTTCGTTTAAGATAACTGCTACAGTCATAAAAGGCAAGCACGTCGGATATTGTGGAAGAACTAGAGAGTTAAAAGATGTTGCACCTGAAGAAACTATGCCTGCAACCTCATTACTGACAAAATTTATCTCTATTGTTGCAATTACCAGGTTACCATTTTTATCCGCAACGTGGATTCCAATTATCGCTGCAGTTATATGGGGACTTAATGCAAATTTATTCGATATGAATTGGACCTTATTTGTTTTAGTATTTTTAGGTGGATCATTTCTTCACCTTGCTGCAAACACTTACAACGATTACTTTGATTGGACCAGTGGAACTGACCAATTGAATAATGATTATTTTTTGCAACTCTCTGGAGGTAGTAGAGCAATTGAACTTGGTTTAATAACCGAAAAGAAATTATTCCAACTAGCAACTGTTTTCTTAGTTTTAGCAGGTTCACTAGGCCTGACCATTATGGCCTCATTAGGCGAAAACAAATTGGGATTATTTTACTACGGATTAGCTGGTGCATTTTCAGCCTATTTTTATACTGGAACTCCTCTAAGATTAGTTTCTAGAAAAGGGATAGGAGAATTACTCATAGGATTAAACTACGGCCCTTTAATGACAATGGGAACCATTTTTGCAATGAGTGGAATGCATAATTGGGATGCTTTTCTCTTTGGTATACCTTTAGGATTATTGACAACTGCAATACTTTGGATCAATCAATTTCCAGATCGGGCCTCTGACAAACTTGCAGGTAAAAATCATTTAGTTGTTGTCCTTGGACTTGAAAAAGCTAGTTGGGGATATCTAATTCTTATGATTTCAGCTTTTACATCACTGTATTCATTATACATTTACAATATAGTTACCAAAGGAGCCTTACTGGGGCTACTAGCAGCTCCATTTGCATTATACCTATCATATTATGTTATGAACAACTATGATCGCAGAGAATTGTCTCTATCGAATTGGGGAACTATTGGCATACATTCCTTTTGTGGAATTCTTATGATATTAGGTATACAATATTGGTGAAATTATGGGTCTAAAAACAAAATTAATATTTAATGAAGAGTTGAATAGCTACTACGAAGTTGTAAGAGCTGAGTTTGAAGATTTTCTGAGAGTTGAAATTGCTAAAGAATCTAAAGAAATGGCTCCACTAATTGAAAAGGGAGTACTTGGTGGTAAGATGCTAAGGCCTGTATTGTGTCGTTTGGTTTCTGATGCATTAGAAGGTGATGCGCATCTGGCCTTTGAATGCGGGATGGCGTTGGAGTTAGTCCACGGAGGTGCCTTGATACACGATGATTGGATCGATGGAGACTCATTCAGAAGAGCAGCCCCTGCACTCTGGGAGGAGCTTGGACCACGTTCAGCAATTTTAATTGCAGACTTAATGGTGGCTACAGGATCACTTCACGGTGCAGTATCAATGGCTACTGGCAAATCACTAGCAAAATGTATAAGGAATCTGTCTGAAGGCGCGATAGCTGACTTCACAGATAAGCAAAACTACAGTGAATCAGTATACCTGCATAGAATTAAAAAGAAAACTGGAGCATTGTACGGAACTGCTGCAGAATTAGGGGCATTAGTATCTTCGGAAACACATCTTGACATTCCTTTGTATAAATATGGTGAAACTGTTGGAATTATTTATCAGATTACTGATGATTACTTGGACTTATATAATTCAATAGCTACTAAAACACCTGTTGGAGATTTAGCTATAGGAATACCAACGCTCCCAATAACTAGATTGGCAAAATATCAAAAGTATCAGAATGCTGTTAATACTTTTTTGAAGGAAGGAAATCCAAGTAAGTTAATTAGCAAAGTTGATCTAGCAGATGCTCAAAAAGTTTATGAAGAATTAGTGACTCCCTGGATGCAAGTAGCAAGAAAATCATTGACTGAAGTACCTGAATCTAATTACAAAACACTTTTGGAAGAAGTCCCATTATCATTTTCTAACCAATTAATTAGTAAGGATAAGATTTAAAAATTACGTAAATGTCTTCTAGGTGGCGTTGTAACTTTAATATCATTTTTAATTATTGAATCTTCGTCTAGTTTTTTAGATAAACCTGAATGAACTAAAAATGAATTAATCTTTGAATACTCAAGACCTTCCTGTTGACACGAATTCTTCATGCGAGACCTAAAAGAATTTTTTTTACTGATATTAATGCCTTTTGGAGTCTTACCCTCCCAAAGCCCTTCAAACTGTTTATATTCTACGCTATCTTTGTCTATCATGCAAATAAATCTCTAGCTGCAGCTTCACAGAGGGAATATAAATCTTGATAGAATAATGGAATGATTATAACAATAAACAGAATGACTAATACAGATGTATACCTAATAGAGGTCGAAAAGACAACATCACTAGATTCTTCGGGATCATAAAGGTACATAAAACGAATGACATTCAAATAATAGTATAGTGAAAGAGCTGAATTTAAGACTCCAGCCACAACTAAAGCTATAATCCATGTCTCGCCAGCCACACCAACCTGTAATACACCATAGAACAAAAGAAATTTACTAATGAATCCTGCAAGAGGTGGAAGTCCAACAAGGGAAAGTAAACATATAGTCATCGAAAGTGCAAGAAGTTGTGATCTCTTTGCAAGACCTTTAAACGATTCTATATCATAACCCAGACCTGCAGCTCCAACACCTGCAACCACTATGAAAGCTCCTCCTTTCATAAATGCATGAACTAACGTGTGAGCTATAGCGCCAGAAACGGCATCTTGTGTCAAAGCAGGGAAGGCTATCAGAATGTAACCAGCTTGTGCAATAGAGGAGTAAGCAAGCATTCGGCCTATATCCTTTTGAGATAAAGCTGCCAAGTTACCAATCGTCATGGAAACAAGTGCTATAATTCCAAGAACTAACCTCCATTCATCAGAAAATGGCTCCAACGTAAAAATGAATACTTTAAACAATGCAACAAAACCCATTGCTTTACTCGCTGCAGCTAATAATGTAGTAACGGGAGTAGGGGCACCTTCGTAAACATCTGGAGCCCAAGCGTGGAATGGGACAACAGCAATCTTGAAACCCAAACCTGCAATAATAAACAAACTTGAAATAAATACTAACTCATTAAAATCTCCTTCGATTACTCCATTATCGATACCAGTTAGGAAAGCATTTACGCCATCAAAAGTAATGGACCCTGTTAAAGCATACAAAAGTGAGATTCCATATAATGTTAAAGCTGAAGAAAAGGCTCCAATCAATAAATATTTGGCTCCAGCCTCAGCTGATTTATCATCTGTTTTTCGAAATGCAACTAAACCATAACTACTGAAAGCTGAAATCTCGATACCAACAAAGATTGTAAGGAAGTCATTAGAGGAAGCAGTTATAAGCATACCAAGTGAACTCGATAGTAACAGAACATAATACTCCGCTTGGTGAGGCTCATCCTCTTTGAAATAAGAAGAACTAATCACTGATACTGCCAAGGCTGACATCAAAAATATAACTTTAAAGAGTTGTGAGAAATCATTAATAACAAAATGATCATAAATCACATATGAAGATGAGGATTTGTCAAATGAAACGTCTTCTGGAGAATACCAGAATAAAATAACCACTAATAAACTTACAAATAGCGAAATATTAGAACATATCGAGTAAGATTTTGTATTATTTGTAGCAATATATATTGCAGGTATAGCCAAAATACTAGCTATCAATATTAACTCAGGCAAAAACAAAACTGTTGAATCCACTATACTACCCCCATAAAATCTAAAATATCATATGATGATACCGAAATAGGATCCATCAAATAATGTGGAAAGATTCCAAAGAAAGCTGCAATAAAAATTAATATAAACATTGGATACATTTCGTACCAAGGTGCTTCATGTACTTTCTCAACATCCACATTCTCATTTAACTCACCGAAAATAGCTCTTTGTAAAGCCCAAAGATGGTAGCCGGCTGTAAGCACCATTCCAAATATAGGTAGTAACAACCAATAACCATGTGATTCAAAGAAGGCAATGAATACTGATAACTCTGAGACAAAAACGGCCATTCCTGGAACTCCTAAACTACCCATAAAAATAACTACAAACAGACCTGTGGTTTTAGGTTGGCTTTGAGCAATACCTCCAAGTTTAGGAATTTCTCTAGTACCAAGTTGATGCAATAAAACTCCAGCCACCATGAACATAGCGGGACTGAGAATACCGTGTGCAAACATCATGAAAACTGCACCTGCAAAGCCAAGTTCAGTCATTGTAGCTACACCCAAAAGCGCAACGCCCATATGGGAAACACTAGAATAAGCAACTAATTTCTTAAGATCGGTTTGCCCTAAACTTAGTACTGCACCATATATTATCGAGATAATTGCCAAGGCAACCATCAAAGGAACAAATACTTCAGCACCTATAGGCAATGGAGGTAAAGCAGCCCTCATTAGCCCGTATAAGCCCATCTTCAACATAACTCCTGCAAGAAGTATGGAACCTGCTGTAGGTGCCTGAACATGAGCATCCGGAAGCCAAGTATGCCAAGGTACTGAAGGAATCTTAACTGCAAAACCAATGAATAAAGCTGCAAAGACCCAAATCTGAAACTCACGTGAAAAACCTGAACTATTGTTGGCAATATCAATCATTGAGAATGAATTTACACCAGCTTCGAAATAGAGTGCCATAAATCCAACTAACATTATCACAGATGCCGTAAAAGTATATATGAAAAATTTAATTGATGCATATCTTCTATTTTCTCCACCCCATATAGCTATTAGGAAAAACATTGGAATAAGAACTACTTCCCAAAATATATAAAATACAAAATAATCTAATGTAATAAAAACACCGTAAAGTGCAGTTTGCATGATCATTAGCAAAGAGAAAAACAATGCTGGTTTCTCTTTTTCATGCCAAGAAAACATTACCGTTAATGGACCTATAATCCCCGTCAATAAAACAAGCGGACTACTAATTCCATCAACGCCCAATAAAAGTGAAACTCCTAAATTTGGGGCCCATTCATACTCTTCCATCAATCTAAAACCACTTCCGCTTCCGGCTCTAACAAATACAATGCATGAAATAATAAGAGTAAAGAGTGTTGTAGCTAACGCAATATACTTATGAGCTTCAGGATTATTTCGAAACGCGAAACACCAGATAGCTCCAATTACAGGAAATACAAGAAGGTAAGACAGCCAGGGGAAACTACCAAAATCCATAGTCATATCTGGCCTACTTTCAATCACAATCTGCCCTCTCATTTGCAGACCTACGTGAGGCTCACATATGTAATACAAAGTACCTTCATCTTGAGTATACGAAGAATTCAATACCCAGGTAGCCCCATCTACGGGATCTCCTGAATAAAAGAATACAATGTCTCCATTGGCAACAAATAAATTGGAAGTAGAAGATTCAACTTGCGCAACATTATGAGGTTGACCTGGTGTCCAGATAAATGTTACATTATCTCCTGGAGAAATAACAAGACTAGCATCACTGAATACGTAAGGATTATCTTCAGTTCCAACATAAATGGTATGTTCTTCAGCAGATGAAACTCCTGATAAAAATAATAGAATAATAAAGGAAAAAACTAATCTTAAACTATTCAAATTGACCACCCCATGAACGGCATGACAATTCTAGTAAGAAAAACAATAGCACCTAAACCACCAATTGTCAAGGATGCATAATGACCAGTGAAGCCAGTTGTTAAATTTCTTGCGTAATTGCTGAAAAACATAGACAAAGAAGCTACTTGGTTTACTAGGCCGTCAATTACATTACGATCAAACCAATCTGACATTTTTGCAACTGTATCCCATGTTCGCATACCAAACCAGTTAAACAAATCGGACATGTAAAGTCTGTTGGATAGTGCTGTATGAGATACTTTCAATATCCAGATGTCGTTTACAAAAGCTGTTGAAAAGGCTGCATTTCCATTTGGACCTCTTTTGTAAAATATGATTCCAAAGAAAATACCAGTCAAACCAATACTTACAGACAAATAAGTTAAAGAGGAAGATAATATGTGATCAATAATCTCCCACTGAATCATTCCATGAGACTCGTGAGGTTCGCCATAATATACATGTGAACTAAAACCACCACCCAAAACTAAAGTTAAACCTGAGAAAACCGCAAGTAATGAAAGAATCATCAAAGGTAAGGTCATTACAAGCGGTGCCTCGTGTGCATTTGAACTTACTTTTTTAGTTTCAACGACCCAGTTACCTGTCTTAGAATGATCTGCAGATGAAATAACTGTAGAAACATTCCTACTTGAGGGACCACTAAAAGTCATCATCCACATACGTGTCATGTAAAAAGCAGTCATTCCTGCAGTAATTAATGCCATGAACCATAAAGCTCCAAAAATTCCTTCATACTCTGCATTATGATGAACTGCTTCCAATATTTCATCTTTTGACCAGAAACCTGAGAAAAAAGGAACTCCTGCAATAGACAATACACCAAGACCCATTGTTACTGAAGTGATAGGCATTTCTTTCCTCAAACCACCCATCTCTCTCATGTCCTGCGTGTGAACTGCATGTATTACTGCACCAGATCCTAAAAACAATAAAGCCTTGAAAAATGCATGATTCATTAGATGAAACAAACCTGCCATGTATCCTTGAGAGCTACCAGGATCCATGCCTAAATCTGCAGAATGCCAGAAGGCCCAAGCTCCAGTCCCTAATGCAAGAAACATATATCCTAACTGAGATATTGTTGAATAGGCAAGAACTCTTTTGATATCATTCATAACCATTGCCATACTAGCTGCTATCAAAGCTGTTAACCCACCTGTAACTGCAATGTACAAAGCAGTATCTGGACTATGAACAATTAGTGGAAATGCCCGTGCAACCAAGAACACGCCAGCCTTAACCATCGTAGCTGCGTGAATTAAAGCTGAAACTGTGGTAGGACCTTCCATTGCATCTGGAAGCCATACGTGTAGTGGAAACTGCGCAGACTTTCCTACTGAGCCTCCGAATAAGCAAAGAGTTGCCCATTTAATTTCATCAAGATTATTCATCAGTAATTCAGGGTCAGCAAATAATTCGGAGTATCTAAGAGTACCAAATGTATTGTATAGTATTACTAAACCGAGAAGTAAAAATACATCACCAACTCTTGTAACTAAAAAAGCCTTCTTTGCAGCAGATGCTGCTGAAGGTTTTTCGTACCAGAAACCTATTAATAAATAAGAACAAACTCCCATTAATTCCCAGAATATAAACATCAACAAGAATGAATTAGCAACAACCAAGCCATACATAGCAGCTATAAACAAGGAAATTTCCGCAAAATACCTCACACGCCTGTCTCCCTGGTCATCCATATAACTAATTGAAAACAAAACAACAAGATACGATACTACACCTACTACTAACAACAATAAACCTGCAAGTGAGTCAATATATGTGCCAAACTCAAATGAATAAGTTGATCCGCTAAACCATACTCTTGTTGATTCAACATAAGAACCGCTAGCCGTACCATTAACAAACAAATCATAAGCAATGGCTAAAGAAAAAACAGAAGAAAAGCTAACTCCGCACAGAGCAATAGAACCACCCTTTTCAGAATCTTGCAAACCGAACAGTAATATTAAGGCAAAAGAGAAAAGGGGAAATACTGGAATCATCCAAGAATAATGGATTGGGGATTCTGATGATGACATCAACAGATATGCCAAAAAAGAAATTGCAAAAACAAGGAATAATCCTATCTTATTAATCAATATTTTAGGAATCCCTTTTGTTTCTCCCAAACTACCACCTAAGCCTATTGAGTAAATCGAGCTCAATTGTATCTCTCTGCTTGAAGAGGCTCAAAAGTATAGCTAAACCAATTGCCACCTCAGCTGCTGCAATAGTTGTTATGAAAAGAGCAACAACTTGACCTGTAAGATCGTGATAATATGTTGAAAATGCTACAAAATTAACATTTGCTGCTGTTAGCATAATCTCAACAGACATTAAAACAACTATGGAATTCTTGTTTCTAATAACTCCATATGCTCCTATTAGTAAAAGAAGAGATGAAAACAAGATAAAGTGAATAGGGTCAATCATCTTTCTCCTCCCGAGCTAAGAAAACACCAGCTTGAAGTGCAATTACCATCATTACACCAAGAAGTAAAAAGGGAACCTGCCAATCATTAAATAACATAAAAGCTAAGAATTTAGTAGTACCAATTCTCAAATCATTTTGTGATGAAGCTTCAGAATTGAAACCCAGCTCATCGTGTGCAAAAACAGACCACGT